>CAJOPP010000091.1 GCA_905236365.1 uncultured Lachnospiraceae bacterium | reverse complement strand
CCTGCTTGAACCGGGTGATTTTAGAAGCATCCGGAACTTTAGAAAAACCACAGAACTCACGTAGTGGTTTTGAATATGCAAGAAAAGTTAAAAGAAGCTGATCTGTGGGGATAGAGAAAATACGTTGAATAATTAAAGCCCATAGTAAAGCGTGTAAAGGGTATTTACGGGATCTGCCCGTTGATGCATAAAAATGATTTCGAAAAGAAATCGGAATCAACTCATCAATATCGATGTGGTTTTCTAAAAGGGATAGAAACGCAGGTTTGTCATCTTCGAATTTATCTTGGCAATCTGAAAAAATATCTGTCAAAGAAAGCTGTTTATGTGGTATCATAGATATCAGAATAACTCCTTTCTTGGGTAAATGGTTTATAGTTTCTAGTCAACTCTATTATACCATATCCGGTGAGGGGTTATTTGTTTTTTTGAAGTAAAAAATGCCGTATTTATGCGGCTTGTGGCGTTTCGCAAACGCCTAATTGTATTTGTATAAAGGAGGTGTTTATATGCCAACAATCATGCCGATTAGAGATATGAGAAATACAAGTGCAATATCTGAGCTTGCACATAAACAGCAGGAACCAATTTTTATAACAAAAAACGGTTATAGTGATTTGGTTGTAATGAGTGCCGAGCTGTATAATAAATTTGCGCTTGATAATAAAATCGATCAAGCAATATATGGTAAATTGGTTAATTCTGCAACAGGGGGATTGTCTACAATTCAGAAGTTAGGCATTAATGAAGACAGTCTTAGTGAAGAAGAATTGCAAAAGGCAGCTAATTTGCCGGCCATGATTTATTATGGAGTTAATTCTGATGAAGCTATTTTGATGCGTATGAATAATGTGCCGAGAAGTATGGCGGCGGAGATGGGAGTTGAGTACAAAAAGGACTTTGCTAATATCTACAAACAGTATTCTTATGAAATCAGGCAATGGATTGAAGGATTATCATCTGATAAGTGGGATGTCTTCGCTGAAAATAAGCGAGAGATGTCAGGTAGCGATTATAGAGCAATTTGGGAAGTACTTAATAATGAAAGCTAAGAATTGGGGAGAGAGTTCTTATCATCTTACTTATTTGGAAAAAGTTTAGTACGGAGGAAATTATGGATAATCTAGAAAAAGGGTCATGGATAATTAATACAATAAAACATACAACTGGTGTGAGAACTGACACCGTAGAATTAAATGATTTAGAAGTGACAGAAAGAGCTGGAAAATCTGGAATTTTACTAGGAAAACTATTGGTGGATAAGCAAGAAATTATTACTGGTAAGAAACTTAGTGTGTTTGCGAGAACTGCAAATATATCACCAGATGCAGTAAAGACATATGCTGAAATTTTAAAAAAATTTGGTCAAGTTGATTTCAAGTTGGATAAATTTGGGAATGTATCTGAGATGGAGATATATTGTCTGACCACAGAGGATGCGATAAAGACCGTGGCGGATATTTTTGAATATTATGAGCCGGATGAAATTGAAAGGGGAAATTTAGAAAGTTTAAAAACAACTTTTGAATTTCCTGCTTCAAGGGAAGAATTGACGAAGGTATTAACATCCGGAAAGGGTATTTCAGAAGAAAATGTAAATGAGATATTGGCATTAGAGTCAGCATTTTCGCTTATAAAAAAAGAGCGTATTGAGAATTCGGATATATATTACAATGAATATGCTTTTGCTGGTGATGGTTCTAAGATAGCTAAGGCTATCGCATCTTTGCCAGAGAGTCAAAGGAATGATGTTTATTTTGTTATGGAACAGGTAAAACAGTCACAAGGTTTTTTGGCAGATAATTTGACTGATAAAATTAATCCTAACATTATATCTATGATGGAGGGAGTGGGGCTGCTTGATGGAATTACGGTCAATTCAGATTTTGGAGAGGCTGTTTTTTATACTACTCCACAGCTTATCGGACCTGGAATTAGTACATGGAAAATTTCAACAGATGTCTTTAATCATGCAAAGTTATTGCTGAGCAGTCTTAGATATGGCGAATATAAATCTGTATCGTCTAGAGGAGCAATATATACGTCAAGTAAAATGATGAATATTGTGAAAAAATTAATTAGAGGTGAATGGGTCGGCCCATGTACTGCCATTGGAGAAGATTATAAATTATTGGAGTTGGATGGAGTTATATCCGTGCAACCGTATAACGGAATGTATAAAATGAAGTTGCGTCAATTAGAGGTAGGAAAGTTGGTTGAGCAAATGCTAGAATATAATATGGTGGTAAACGATTCTGTAAATGAAATTGATGTTTTTAACAATTTGCCAACTGGTTACATAGCTCCAGAAGAAAGAAGAAAAGTTATTCAAGCGGAGAGAACGGTACCAGTTAAAAATATACAGGAAAAGTTTATTGCTTCTATTAGAACAGGAGGTATATTCTGATGGCGAATAATAGTGGAAAAGGTACAGGATTTGAGTACGATGTTTGCCAACTTTTTACAGAACAAAATTATTTTACTAGAAGATCTATTCCTATAAGATCTACAATAAATCAGGATATTACAGACATAGATGTATTGGGAATTAAGTATACATATCCCTTTGAGAAAAAGGTAATAATTTGTGATTGCAAAAACAAAGTTAAGCCGAAGCCATTTGAGAGAATATTTTGGACTAAAGGTTTGGGGGAATATGTTGGTGTAGATGATGAATATATAGCATTACCTAAGATAGGACCTGACATAATTGAGTTTGCTAGAAAAAGCAAGGTTAGGGTAATTTCTCAAAATGAGCTAAGTAATTATGAAGATAAACAAATAGGATATGCTGATTACCAATATTATGGAAAATTCATGCAAAGACTGGAAGACAAAAAAACAGGTGATTCACAGGTGTTACATTATTTACCAATATTGAAGAAAGAATATATTTCGGATAATCCATATGTAACTCTCAATATTGCTTTGCTAATTTTAAATAAGTTGTCACAAGGAAATTGGAGTGATGATGGGAAAAAAATGATTTTTGCAGAGGGTGCTACGGTTGTAGCGTATGCTCTGCTTGATATATGTAGGGACGTATTTGGAATGAGCCGAGAGCAGCGCGAGAAATATATTTCTGCTAAATTGACCTATGGAGATTCTGAAGCTACATATATAAATGGATTGATAGAAAATGTAACGAGATATGCAAATGAAATGTTAGCTGAGAAAATTCCAAAGGAATACTATAATAAAAATTTGGTGGATAGGATGGAGATTCCGGCACCACATTATACTAAAAATTGTATTGCAATTATTGAGAGAGCTTACAATTACCCAGAATGGTATATTGATATGTTACGAAATATAGACTTTATCCTTTTTGAATTCATGTTAAAGAACCAAAAGTTTGATTATACATTATTTTCAGAACATTGCAAAAATTATTTGGTTAATGAAAAGTTAAAAGCATGTAAGAATGTTTTGTTTTTTATTTGTTCATCTGCTGCAGTACATTTAGGGGATATTTGGAAAGAGGAAAATGATTTTGTCCCACAGAAGATACATAATATTGAAAATTAGTGAAGGCGTTTTGAGTATAATAAATTTGTGATTCAAAATTGATTCTGTAATTCTATATTATAAAAATAGTTTTTCAAGTGCTAGAGATAAATGTGATATCTATTAATATAATGTAGGAATATATTCATATTCGGATTCGGGATTCGTCAGCTGTTTGGTGATATGGAAATTACTTTTTAGATTCACTTTTGAGCATACAGAATCATAATTTTTATGCGAATATTAGTAAAGGCTACCACGTACCGCAGATGTGGCAGGGTCTTAACTAATATTCCTATAGAAATGGACAAGTAATCAAGCACACAATAGGCTATTTCCGAGTGCTGGAACTTTGATTCCCAATTTTTCGGATTTGCGATTTTTTACGGAAATTTTTTAGGTGATGTTAACGTATTTAGACTAGCTAAAGAGGAAAATTAACACGTGAATTTGCTTGCAGTATTTGCGAATTGGGTCATAATGTAGTTAAGAAATCATTCCAAGAAAGATTGGTGAAGACTATGCCAAGTATTAAACCGATTTCTGATTTAAGAAATTATACAGAAGTTCTAAAGGAAGTAGATACCAGTAGCCAAGTTTATTTAACACGTAATGGACATGTTGCATATGCGATAGTTCCTATTGCATAGATTGATGAGCTTGATAAAATGCGAGCATTTCATTTTGTTCTGGGGGATT
>CAJOPP010000090.1 GCA_905236365.1 uncultured Lachnospiraceae bacterium | reverse complement strand
TTCATTTCATCATCCAGTATCAGATATGGTGACATGATATGAACATAATGATTTGCTCTGTAAAGAAAGTCCATATACACATTTTCCCCCACCTTATCCTTATCCAATGGAGAATCCCCATATGGCATGACAAATCCACCCGATGCCGTTCCTGTTAAGCTCTGTGAAACATTCGTACCGGACATATCATCCACAATTCCATTGTTCTTTGCAACAGGCGGCTCAATCAACCTGCGATAATCCTCCCTTGTCAGATTCATTTCCCGTTCCGTCACATTCCACATTTGAAGAAACATGAGTGCAAAGCTCTCTGCTGCCCTTCCTCTCAGCATAATTGCTGTATCCTTCCAATGTCCAATTTTTTTCTTGCGATTGATATATTCATCAGCCAGATTAACTCCGCCATTATATGCCACAAGACCATCAATCACCAGAATCTTCCTGTGATCCCGATAATTAAAATAAGTTGACACAAACGGCATAAGCGGAGAAAACATCTTACACTGAATCCCAAGGCTTTGCATACGTTTTGTATAATCATGTGGAAGTGTCGTAATCTCACAGGTGCCGTCATACATGACTCTGACATCCACACCTGCCTTTGCCTTTTCTGCTAATATTTTCAGAATCCTGCCCCACATATATCCCTCTTCCACAATAAAATATTCCAGATAGATATATTTCTCTGCCTTGGAAAGCTCGGTAAGTAAACTCTCAAATTTGTCTTCGCCCAGAGGAAAATAAGTGACATCTGTATTGTCATACAAAGGAAAATCACCCTGTCTGTTAACATATTTACACAAATCCATAGTACCGGAGTGATCCTCACCAAGCCGTTTCAACGTATCTTCCGACTGTTCAATCACATTCTTTGAATCCCGAAGTATTTCTTTCGTCCGTTTTCCCAAACCGGTATAACCGATTTCTTCTTTTGTAAACACAAGAAAAATGGCTCCCGGAACCGGCACAATTGAAATGATCACCATCCATGTCAGCTTTGCAGACGAATCCATACTGCTGTTAAACAAATAAATAATCATAACAAACGTAAAAAGAAACTGAAGCCCTTGAATATGTGGCAAATACTGGGCAAACCAGGAAAACATGGAATATATAATTCCAATCTGCAAAGCAATCAAACACAGAATTACAAAAAGTCTGCTGAATACCAGTCTCCATAATCCTTTCTTTTTCGGTTTTGCTAATCTCATAATTTCATTGTCTGTGTCTTTCATCTTTTCCATTCTCTTTCCCTATCATCTTGCAAAAACCTTCTCACATCGTTACAGTTCACTCGTTAGCCAGTAAACAGTCACCGAGTGTGGTGTACGTCTGAACAGTAACCTCACATCCACCACACAACATCACATAACTCTTTCATTATCTGATAATCATTATCATTCATCCATTTAAGTTACCATTATTTCAAGGCGTCAAGTGTAACATTGAACTCTTTTTTTGTCAAGCACACACAACCATACCAAAACGGACTATCGTTCAACTACAAACCCGCATCATATTTACGGTAAGCAAATTCTCATATTTCTTCCGCTATTTTATAAAAAAGAGTCGTTTGCGACTCTTTCTCGCCTAAAAGTAAAAAAGACAGACCTTAAAATAAAAATCTGTCCTTTGTCTATCCTCTCCATATTCCTTTTATTTCCGGCTCAATTTACATTCTCTTTTATTATTTCCCGTATTTTTTCCAGTGTCGCTACGGTCTGCCGCATCGCATCATCTGATATCTCAGACACAATCATATTATAGGCTTTTTCCATTTTATTATTCTGTCGTTCCATTGCATCTTTTGCTTTTCCTGTCAGGCTTACAAATGTGCGCTCTTTATTTTCATCGGTCTGCCACATAACATAACCCTTATCTTCAAGATTCTTAACCGCTCTGGATGTCTCTATGATGGAAAGGTTCATCTGCTCTGCAAGTTCGGTCATATATGCTTTATCCTCATCGGAGCTCCCTATGCACTTTTGAATATTGTGCAAAAACAGATAGTCCGAGCGCTCCATGAATTCAAATATTCTGCCAACATCAATTCTGTTTAAGAAAAAATCTTCTACTGTTTCAAATGCCATTGTCTCGTTCCTCCATTGTGATATATTCTTTTTTGGTTGCCAGACTCTTGTAAGCCGGACGTATAATCTTATCCGTTGTCACGAGTTCTTCCAGCCTGTGTGCACTCCAACCGACAATCCTTGCAACCGCAAACAGTGGTGTAAACAATTCCCTTGGAATACCAAGCATATCGTAAACAAATCCGCTGTAAAAATCCACATTCGGACTGACTCCCTTATAAATATGGCGTTCCTCGGCAATCAAGACCGGTGCCGCTTTTTCAATGTTGTTATAAAGTGCCATATCGTCACCACGATTCTTTTCTTTTGCCAACTCTTCCACAAAGGATTTTAAAACCTTCTCTCTCGGATCAGACAGGGAATAAACGGCATGCCCCATGCCATAAATAAGCCCTTTTCCATCATACGCTTCTTTCCTTAATATCTTTCGCAGATATGCGGACACTTCTTCTTCATCATGATAATCTGCAACATGGGATTTAATATCATCCATCATGCGTATTACCTGTAAATTCGCTCCTCCATGCTTCTTTCCTTTCAGTGAGGACATTGCAGCCGCAATTGCAGAATAGGTATCTGTTCCCGCTGAGGTGACAACCCTTGTTGTAAAGGTGGAATTATTACCGCCGCCATGCTCCATGTGAAGCAGAAGACAGATATCCAGCACTTTCGCTTCGAGCTCAGTATATTTTGTATCCGGTCGCAGCATTCGCAGGAAATTCTCCGCTATGGAAATAGATTCATCCGGTCTATGAATATACATACTGCTGTCATGTTCATAGTGGTTATAAGCGTGATATCCGTATACTGCCAACATTGGAAACACACTGATAAGTTCCATGCTTTGTCTTAGTACATTTTCAATCGATAAATCATCCTTACGACTGTCATAAGAAGCAAGTGTCAGGATGCTCCGTGTCATGGAATTCATAATATCTTCGCTAGGAGCTTTCATAATGACATCTCTTACAAAATTTGTGGGAAGGCTCATAAGTTCTCCTAGTACTCCCCTAAAGTTTCTAAGTTCTTTTTCTCCCGGCAGATTGCCAAACAGAAGAAGATATGCTGCTTCTTCAAAGACAAAATGCTTTCTCTCAGAAGCCTTGATCAGATCGCGGACATCATATCCTCTGTATAAAAGCTCCCCATCACAGGGGATTTTTTCTCCATCTTTAAAATCAAAGGCTTTTATAGATGATATATTAGTAAGACCCGTAAGAACTCCTGCCCCTTTTTCATCGCGAAGTCCCTTTTTTACACCATATTCATCATACAAAGGTCTGCTGATATTGTCATTTTCCTCACAAATAACTGCATGCCCCTTAACAAATTCATCAATCATATTCATATAAATAACCTTCCTTTCTGTTATTTTCATGCGTCATTCTCATGCTGATTTCCCATAAGCTATTTTAACTCAGTCGGAGAAATCCCCCACCTCTAAGCGGTAGCGAAGGTGGGGGTTATGACAAGCTATACTCAGTCGGGGGTACAAGCTCCGACTGAGTTAAAACGCTCCGCGAGGATGCGCACGGATTCGGTTAGGAATTTGTCAGCTAAAGCTGACCCGAAT
>CAJOPP010000089.1 GCA_905236365.1 uncultured Lachnospiraceae bacterium | reverse complement strand
TGACAAAGAACTTGACGGGTTCTATGAACCCACGTTGTTTGATTTTTAACTTTTAATTACGTCCACAACTTTTAGTGGACAGCAATGACTTATTGTTGAAATTAACTCCAGTGTGAAGACTTCTCCTCTCCCCTTCATCGGTTTCATATTCTGGAAGAATCTGTTCGACATAATCCAATAGTTGTTCAGCTTTTACTTTATCAGACATTTGAAGAACCTCGACAACCATCAGTCTCAATGTATTTTTGAAGTGCGCCAAATCTTTGATATAGTGAAAGTAATCTATACAACGACTAATAAAAGGACGCTGGGTTTTCTCTGTGGCACTCGCGAAAATACATAAAGTGTCTAAATCAAGTATTGCTTTTTGTGCGAAAGGAATTTTGTCTTTATCTTTTCGTGTAGATAGATTATATACTTGTTTCCCTGGGACTATTGTATTATCACCAGAATACTCCCCATTAAAATCAATAAACAAGAATTTTGAATTCTTATTGAAAGAATCCTTACCTTGATAGTGGAGGAATAGTTGTCTATACAATTTCGCCAAAGTATACGATTTTCCGCTACCTGTATTACCGAATATCCCAACATGACTCGAGAATAGTTTTTGGACACTTAATGATATCGGGGTATATTCGTCTGACGCTAAAGAGCCAATGGTAATAGTCTGATCATCCGGATTACTCACAAAACTGTGTATCAAGCGAAACTCTTCGTTTGAAAGAATATAGCATTCGTTGTCGATAAGGGGTAGTTGTTTTATTCCCCGTACGAACTTTGACGTTGTAAGGTAGCCCAATAAACTACAGACCAATACTCGATATACCCGATCTTCTGCCGCAACATAATTCTTTGAAGCTGACTTCTCATCAATAGTAATGTATTCTCCATCGATTTTCGCAATCAGGGTATTAAACCCATTAATTATCTTGATATAACCTCCAACAGAAATGTTCTTTATGAGAGAGCCATTGAAGATAATATGAGGGAGATTCTTTTGCTTATCAATCTTTACCTTAACTTCCCTTCCTGAAACAGACAGGACACAACCTATTCGAAATATCGATTGATAGGTGATAATGTCGTTATTGTTTATCATCTCCAAACTGTATAGGAATCATTGTTAAAAGATCTGTAAATACTGAATTGATGCTCTCGAAATCAAACTTTTCGACGCGCGACTCCCCTTCTTTTCGATTCTCATCACTATATGAGGATGGTGAAATAATCATCAGGTTATTTGAATCGTCATCAAGGTATTCTTTAAATGCTGCGACTTCTTCATCACTATAGGAATATACTATTACCAAAAGGGTCGGGTTTGTCTTTAATGCGCGTTTCACAATACTGCGGATATGCTCATCTGCGAAAGAGAATCCCATTACAAATAAGAGCGTATTCTCCTTCTCAAGATTGTTTGAAAACATTCGCATCAACTCATAGAAATGCACATCAAGTACACTTTGACTGAACTTTCGCTTTGTTGGATTCACAATTTGGAATTGCTGGTATTGGTTCAAAAATGCTGAATAATCAACATCCTTACAAACTTGTTTAGCGATATCTGTAATATCATCAGAATATTTAGGGAAATCATTATCCGTGAACTTTTCAAGAGTTTTACGTGTTTCTTCAATTAGAGAGAGTTGATAATCATTTGTCAAACATCCTTCTTGGTCCCTCCAATTGATCGACCCGTGCATTTTCATTAGATTAAATACGGGCAATTCTGTTGAGTTATGAAAATGAATGCTCTCTTTGCGAATTGTTTTCTGAAAGTTTGCTTCATTAAATACAGGTTTTATACTTCCGATAAAACCATCATTGAACTCAACACCAATAGACTCGACAGCATCTTCAACTAACAAATCAATATTTGTTGAAAACAGATTGATCTGCTTAGAGCGCAAACTTGAACAGCGATTATGGATAATTGAATTCCATGTCCTTAAAAACACTTGATAATTCTCTAGAGTATTTATATAATCCTTTGCTTTTTCCCCTCTATTCAAGTTAGGCTCTATCACTCTCTTGAAGTACTCTCGAAACAACGTCGCAACGACGGCACGTCTTTTCTCACAGGGTATGTCTTTTACTTGTGAAAGCTGGTTCTCGATATTACCGAGTGTAGGCAAAAATGGGCGAGAAAGACCTGAGCCAATCAAGAAATTGATATTGGCTGATTGAACATAATCTTTAAGTGTCTCAAGTTTCATATGTCATTTGCTCTGTTTTAATACGGAATAATGATTGTATCCTGATACTTTATTATCGTATAATATCCACAAGACTAGCCTTAACCAACTCCCAGGCCTGATTTGGATCGTATGATACTCCAGGGCGAAGCAACTTTTCTGTATCCCCAGTAAACTCGGGATCAATCATTTTCTCTTCCATATTGGCAATATATTGCTTATATGTCGGAGGCGTCTCCACCACAAACCCAATATAGCGTTTATAGCATCGGACAATTTCTTCCGGATTCACTTTAGCATTCTGAAGTGCATACGCAAGGTCAAAAAGGTCG
>CAJOPP010000088.1 GCA_905236365.1 uncultured Lachnospiraceae bacterium | reverse complement strand
GGCTGATCAAAATCAAAATGAAGAGTAATCTGGTTCTGCTGCAATAAAATCTCAGAAGACATATTGATGTTTCTCATCAATTCCACAATATCGAATCGTTCAAATGTAAGCCTATCAGTTCCAAATTCCAGTTCATTCAAAGCCAACAGTTTCTTAACCATAGTGTTCATACGATCTGCCTCATCCATGATTACTTCACAATAAAACTCCCGGCTTTCCGGATCATCCGAAATATTTTCCTTCAATCCTTCTGCATATCCCTGAATCAATGCGATTGGTGTTTTTAACTCATGAGATACATGTGACAAAAATTCTTTCCGCATCTCATCAATCTGTATTTTTTCCTCAATATCTTTGGTAAGCTTTGCATTCGCACTCTTCAATTCCGAAATAGTTGCCTCTAACTCCTTGGACATGGAATTAATACTCTTTCCCAGTTCTCCAATCTCATCATTCTTCTTATCCTCGACCTTCGCATCAAAATCTAACTGAGACATTCTTTTGGCTACTAATGCCATTTCCTGAATCGGCTTTACATAAGAACTGCTGGCAAAAAACATGGCAATGCATCCTATGACAATGGCAAGTACACCTACATAAGAATAGAGTCGCATCGTTGCATTGACACTTTCATTAAAACGGCTGGCAGAAGAACGCAAAGTAATCAGGCTACCATCTTCTAAAACTCCAACCCCGTCATAGAAACTGGAATCCATTTTAACATCATAATTCTTACTTATATGAAAAAAAGTATTATCTGCACTGGTAAAAGTGCTCTCTAACCCGTCTTCCGTCTCACCGTTTAATAAGCTGACGATTGCACGCATACTTTCATTCATCTTACTCTTTTCATTAGTACTGGTATAAATCTGTCCCGTCGAGAAAATGATAAAAATATTCATCTCTCCTCTTGCTGCCATTCCAGATAATTGTTCACTAAGTTCCGGATAGGATAAATCACCTGTGGTACAAAGTGCATTGATATCCCAGAACATATCGTCCATCCTTTTTTCCAGCCTGCCCAAAAAATATGCATTAGCACAAAGCTGGGTAACTGCCAAAGAACCAAATATCGTAAGTGTCATCAAAACCATCAACAACATTGTCAACTTTAAACGTAAAGAATGTTTGAATTTTCGAATCATGGTTATTCCTCTTCTATATTAAACTTATAACCCATGCCCCAGATAGTCTTGATATAATCCCCGCACGGTCCCAATTTACTACGTAGTTTTTTCACATGAGTATCAATTGTTCTGGCATCGCCAAAATAATCATAATTCCATACATTGTTCAAAATTTTTTCTCTTGATAGTGCAACGCCCTGATTGACCACAAAATAATTCAAAAGTTCAAATTCCTTAAAGCTAAGTTCTACACTCTTCCCCTGCACCTTAACTGTATGAGCAGAAATATCCAGTTCAATATCACCTGCCTCTATCACCTCTTCCTGAGCTATCCCGGAAGTTCTTCTTAAGATTGCTTCCACTCTTGCAACCAGTATTTTAGGGCTAAACGGCTTGGAAATATATTCATCCACTCCAAGTTCAAATCCCAGCAATTCATCCCTTTCATCTGATTTTGCTGTAAGCATGATAATCGGAACTTCCGAAAATTCCCGAATCTCTTTGCATGCCTGCCAACCATCCATCTTAGGCATCATAACATCTAATATAATCAACGCAATATCTTTATGCTCCAAAAACGTATCCACAGCTTCTTCTCCATTAGAAGCCTCCAATACGGTATACTCTTTTCTTACCAGAAAATCCTTTACCAGTTTGCGCATACGACTTTCGTCGTCCACAACCAAAATCTTAACTTCACCCATAACAGTTCCTCCTTGAATAATCAATATCAGCATACTATGCTTCATTCAAACAACATAACAATATTATTGCAATGATTCATAGAATGCCCAAAACGCATCCTAAAAATCTTACTCTTTTATTTCTTAAAAAAAAAGACAGATTGTCTCTCTGTCTCTCAATTATACCTTTAAATTATGTAAGAAATGTGACCTGTTACGAAGAATCAAAGCCCAAATGAAATATGTCATCAATTTATCAAAGAATCTGTTTTATTTCATCGCCTCTTCCTTTTCTTTAACCGCTTCCTCCCGTGCCTCTAATTCTTCCTGCCATGCAGAATATTTATTTAGAATCTTATTTTCGGTATTAATATATCCAACATTCGGATTCACAGCTGCAATCACAAACATAGCAACCACCATAAAAGTTAAGGCTGCAATCACAATCGACATTCTCTTTTTTGTCAAGAGAAGTGCCTGAAGTTTTGATTCCAAAACCCCACGGTTAAATTCGTTGACTCTGTCATAATCCATTCGTTTCGGAAGTGTCACTGTTGGCAAATCTTCTTCAGCATACCCATATTCAGCAATCAAACGATACCTCATCTCATATAAAAAACTGTATCCTACAACGGTTTTGAACATATCCCGCTCAATAAGCTTTGTATATAAATCATAGAGAGCCTTCTGATCTGACAAAGGCGTTCTCTGTCTGATAATCTCAATATTCTTTTTTTCTCCAAGTGCAACCTGTGCCTCTTTGTAACTTGGAAATACAAATCCTTCCACAATCAACGACTCTTTATCCATATTGCCACACCTCGAATACTTTATTGATGGAATACCTACCATGAATATAGAAAAAAAGAAAGATGCCGTTTTTATAACAAAATACCTTAGTCATCCATTTAAAATTTTTCAAAAATACAAAACACGATAAACAAAGATTTTTTAATTTCTGTATTAGATAGAAAATAATAATCTTGTATTGTAAATCTAATTAATCATTTTTAGCAGTTAATCTGCTAAAATAAAAAGTGTGAATAGACTTTTCGAAAGCCTTTACGTTAATTATTCATCAGCGTTTTACGCAATGGAGCTGAGGGGAATCGAACCCCTGTCCGAAGACTCTTCCATCATGGCATCTCCCATTACAGTCGTTTTTTTAACATTCCCTTAAATTTCCGCCAAACGACAGGCTAAAACTTTTAGTAGCTTCATGAATCTTTTACTGTGTCAAAGCTTTCACAGCAAAGTTCCCCACTATTTTGATGCCTTATCCTAAGCCATGGGAGAACTTAGGTAAGACAGCTGCCATTAGGCAGCGTACGCTAACTGATCGTCTGCGTTTATATTTAATCCCAAGTTTTGAGATGGTCCTGGTCCATCAATGGCTTCCATGATTTCTAAATCCCCGTCGAAACCAGTACAACCCCTGATATAATCAGATTGTTCTGATTTTAACGAATATACAAAAAAACAAAATGACGATTATGCTTGCATAAGCCAATATTTTGCAGATCAGGATGTCCAACGGATACCTGTCGTACACAAATGGATGATACAATCTAATCTACCATCAAAATAAAAAATATTCGCTATATATAACAGGTTTCCCTGAATATATCTCTATCATACAACAAAACAAAGAAATTATCTACTAAAAATTATACCGATTTTATATTTCTATACTCTTCTGAAGCATTCTCTAAATGATCTGATTATTCTTCAGCCTTCTCATCTGCTGCCTCTTCTGATTCACTGTCAGCTGTCTCATCTGCTGCATCCTCCGACTCAACATCATCAGTCTCATCTACTGCATCCTCTGATTCGCCATCAGTGGTCTCACCTGCTGCATCCTCCGACTCAACATCAGCAGCCTCATCTCCAGCTTCTTCCGTAGTATCTGCTTCGCTTGGTAATCCAGCAATATCATCTGCATGGTTCTCATCAATATAATTTGCGATAAAAGCATCAAAAGAAGTATCTCCTACAAACTTCGGTATCGACCTATAGATGTTGATTCCTATCGGAATTCCAACGATCGCACCTACAATTACCGCCGCTACAATGCACTTAATCACAGCACGGGTCTTGCGCTTCTTCTCTAATTCCTTTCGATGTTGTTTTTCATACTTTCTTTTGTCTACTTTTGCCTGACTCATAATATCCTCCTGTACCTTCTTGTTTCCTCTTCTAATAGAGTAACACATTTTTCAAAAATGTCAATAACTCCTTGCAATCTAAGCATGGCTCATTATCTCACCTCGCCTTCGGCTCGTTGATGGCATCTGCCGCATGGCTCATTATCTCATATTTCGTATTTTGAATTCTTTTTCGGCTTCTCGTTTCATATCTTTTTTGGCGATATCCTGTCGCTTGTCATAGAGCTTTTTACCTCTTGCAAGACCGATTTCAACCTTTACGAGACTGTCTTTAAAATACACTTTAAGTGGAACGATTGTGTATCCCTTCATTTTTGCCTGTCCCATAATTTTATTGATTTCATATTTATGGAGCAACAATTTTCTGGGACGCAAAGGATCTTTATTGAAGATGTTTCCCTTTTCATAAGGCGAAATGTGCATTTGACGAATAATCACTTCTCCATTCTCCACTGCCACAAACGCTTCCTTGATACTGCAATGTCCCAGACGCAAAGACTTTACTTCTGTTCCATGAAGTTCAATGCCCGCTTCAAATTTTTCATCGATAAAATAATCAAAATATGCCTTTTTATTATTTGCAATTAATCGTTCTCCTTTTTGTTTTGGCATAAACATCCCCCTTTCTATTGCCATTTCGTATTCGATAGTTATTCTTCCATTTCTGGTAGGATTTCAAAATCAATTGTTCTGAGTAGCTTATCAACCTGAGCTACCTTCACTCGTACAACCTGACCCATTCGATATGTTTTTCCCAGCTCCATTCCAACAATTGACATATCTTCTTCCCGGTAAATATAGAAATCATCCGGAATGCTGGCAATCCGCACCATTCCCTCCACAGTATTCGGTAATTCAACATAAAATCCATATGCGGTAACCCCGGATACAATTCCATTAAATACTTCTCCAATCCGTTTACTCATAAACTGCACTTTTTTGAGCTTCTCAACTTCTCGTTCCGCTTCCTGTGCTCTGCGTTCACTACGGGAATTTGACTCTGCCACTTCCGGCAAAATCTTTTCATAATGTTCTATTCTTTTTCCATTTAATCTGCCATTCAGATTTTCTTTTATGATTCTATGGATCTGTAAATCCGGATATCTTCTAATTGGCGATGTAAAATGACAATAATATTTTGCAGCAAGTCCAAAATGCCCACTACATTCCGTAGAATACCTTGCCTGCTGCATAGAACGGAGCGTCATTCGGCTGATAAAACCTTCCTCCGAAGTTCCTTCAATCCGCTTAAGTAATTTTTGAAATTCTTTTGGGTGTATAGAGTCTCCGGATGCCTTAAAATAATATCCAAAATTTGCAATCAGATTACTTAGTTTCTCCACCTTTTCCGGATCTGGTGCAGCATGAGTCCGAAACTCAAACGGAATATCCTGCCAAAAATAATCTTCTGCGATAGTTTCATTCGCCATCAACATAAAATCTTCAATAATCTTATGGGCTGGATTTCTATCATACGGACCAATTTCCACCGGCTCCCCATCTTCTGTCAGCTTAATCTTGGCTTCCGGAAAATCAAAATCTATAGAACCTCTGCTCATTCGTCTTGCCCGAATCAAATCTGACAACTGCTTCATGTCACCAAAAAAAGAAATGTAATCTTTATATTCTTCTAGAATCTGTTCTCCCTTCAACTGCGTTGTTCCATCATTTAGATACAATGAAATTTCAGATAAATCCCTTCTTGAGCTATCAGCTGTTGCTTCGCTTATTTGATTGTCCATTCCTTCGCACAGGTTTCTTGAAATCCCATCATCAACGCAAAGCTCTTTAACAGCCTCTAGTTCTTTGTCCACTCCGTAATCCACCCCATCATAAGTGAAGCCTGAATGAATAGCATGTGCTTTCAAAATTGCATCCACCTGATTATAACTCATTCGCCGGTCTACATGAATTACCGTCTCCGCAATTCGATGACTAATCACTTTTCCACTCAGGTCAATATCCATAATACAGGACAATGCCAAACGGTCTTCCCCTGCATTTAAGGAACAAATTCCATTGGAAAGTTTATGTGGAAGCATTGGAATCACACGATCCACCAAATAGACACTGGTTCCACGGAGCAATGCCTCTTTGTCCAAAGGGGAATACTCCTTCACATAGTTCGTTACATCCGCAATATGCACTCCAAGCTGATATCCATTCTCCCCTTTTGTCAGAGTTATTGCATCATCTAAATCTTTTGCATCTTCGCCATCAATCGTTACTGTCTGCCAGTCTCTGATATCCAGACGATTCTCAAATTCCTCTGCAGATACCGTATCTTTAATCTGATCCAGATTATACATAACTGTATCCGGAAACTCTACCTTCAGATCATACGCCCTTACAATCGATAAAATATCGGTTCCCGGATCATTTACATGCCCCAAAATCTCAATGATTTTTCCTTCCGGCTGTTTATTCGCATCTCCATAACTCGTAATCTTCACAACTACTTTATGTCCGGTAACAGCACCCATACTATTTTTCTTTGCAATAAAAATGTCTTCCGAAATTTTCCGGTTGTCCGGAATGACAAAACCAAAACTTTTGCTTTTTTGAAAATAACCAACGATTTCATCATTTCCATGTTCCATAATGCGGATAACTTCTGCTTCTTTTCTTCTGCCCTGCGGTGCTTTCAGCAAACGAATCATTACCTTGTCACCATGCATTGCTCCGGCTGTGGCATTACCTGGAATAAAATAATCGTCCTCTTCCCCTTCTACTGATACAAATCCAAACCCCTTCTGATGCCCGATAAACATTCCAATCTTTGCTACTTCAGACAAGGATTGATACTTTCCACGTTTGGTCAGCAAAACTTTTCCTTCTTTTACCAGTTCTGCCAAAATTGCACGAAATTCTTCCCGGTCCTCGGGTTGAACCTGAAGCAAAAAAGCCAATTCCTTTTGCTTTAAAGGTTTATAATGCTTATCCGTAATAATACCTAATATTCTCTTTTTTCTTTTTTCATACTCTGTCATATTATGCACCAACCCTCAAGCAAACACTTTTTATTGATTATAATTTCCACATAGTAGAAAAGCCGCCACATCGTTATGTAGCAGCTTTCGTTACTTTCATATTGTCTGCAGTCCATGAAGCTTTCAGCTTACGGAGCCTTATACAAACAAGAAACTACTTATTAATTCAAAAACTTAGAACTAAGCAATAAGGCTATAATCAAGAAGATTGCAACTGCAATTGCTGTTGCCAATACTAAATATGCCTCTTTTGAGCGACCTTTATTCTTACTCCAATAAGTCTCATTAGCAGCCGAACCGGCAAGACTTCCTAATCCATTGTCCTTTGCTTCCTGAAATAATACTAATACTACTATCACTACACAAACTATGCCAAATATTACTGTAAGTGCTGTCTTCATCTAAACACCTCCTATCCCAAAAACTCACTATTCGATATTGTAACACAATGTTTATATAAAGACAAGCAAATTTTTCATAAAAATGATTTCAGTATTACGGTTTATGTTACAGTTCACTTTCCCGCCATCATCCAGCTCCCCTTGCGTCCGGTCAAACACTGAACAATAGCTGCAATTCTATCCTCATCGAAATGCATATTCTGAAATTTTTCCCAACTCTTCTTCAATTTTGAGCAAGCGATTATATTTTGCAGTCCGTTCACTCCGACAAGGAGCTCCTGCTTTAATCTGTCCAGTTCCTGCTGCGACAGCGAGATCGGCAATAAAACTATCCTCTGTTTCGCCCGAGCGATGGCTTACTATCGTTTTATATCCTGCATTTTTAGCCATTTCAATGGCATCTAACGTTTCCGTCAAAGTACCAATCTGATTGTATTTGATTAAAACCGCATTGGCAATCTGATCCCGAATGCCATCTGAAAGACGTTTTGTATTAGTGACAAAAAGGTCATCTCCAACCAGCTGAATCTTATCACCTAAGCGATATGTGAGTAACTTCCACCCTTTCATATCATTCTCATTCAAACCGTCTTCAATCGAAAAGATCGGATATCGTGTCACCAGATCTTCATAATATTGTACCATTTCTTCAGCGTTTCGATATATATCTTTTCCAGCCATTTTACTTTCTCCCGGAAAATAATAGAGCTCCGAATTATCATTATACAATTCAGAAGCCGCTGCATCTATCGCAATTTTCACATCTTTTCCTGCATAATATCCTGCTTTTTCAATTGCCTCTACGATCAAATCCAGTGCCTCGGAAGAAGTTGACAAATCCGGGGCAAATCCACCCTCATCACCAACGCCTGTTGCCAATCCTTTTTCTCTCAATATCTTTTTTAAATGATGATAGATTTCACAAGTCATTTCCATAGCCTGTGAAAAATGTTCTGCGCCAACCGGAGCAATCATAAACTCTTGAAGATCCACAATATTATCCGCATTTTTTCCTCCATTTAAGATATTCATCATTGGAATCGGCAATACTTTAGCATTCGCTCCGCCAAGATAACGATATAACGGAAGTCCTAATGCATTAGACGCTGCCTTTGCGCATGCCAAAGATACACCCAAAATGGCATTGGCACCATATTTTGATTTGCGTTCTGTTCCATCTGCCTCTATCAACAAATGATCAATTTTCACCTGATCCAAAACATTCATTCCAATAATCTTATCTGCAATTCTTGTATTCACATTCGTAACTGCCTGTTCAACGCCATGTCCCATATGGCGTTTATCACCATCTCTTAATTCATATGCCTCATATTGTCCTGCAGATACTCCACTAGGCACTGCTGCACTTCCGGTTATCCCATCCTTTAACGTTACCGTTACATCCAATGTAGGATTTGCTCTTGAGTCTAATATCTCAACTGCATGTACATCTAAAATCTCATACTCTTTCATAAAATAATCCCTTCTAATATTCCAATTCCAGATTTGTAATCCAAGCTTCAGATAACAGAGAGAATCGTTCCTCTTTGTTCCAATAGGAATACAACAAAATGCCAGGCATTTTCCCCTTCCCGTGTTTTTATCTACATTTTTCACTGCATAATGTTGGCTTACATAAGCTCAGTCGCTTCTTTACTCATTTTTACATGTTAATAACAATACTTTATGACTTGGCACTTTCTTTATCATATTACTTTAGTGGAAAGTATTTCCGAAACGAGAAAAAATATACATAAAACAAAGAGTTCACAAATAAACTTCCACACCTAATACAGTCCTAAAGCGGCATCATGTGTAAGTTTACATTTTTCAAAGTGTATCATTTAACAGAAAGTTCACAGGATTTTCTATTATATAAAAAATCGGATAGGTTCATCAGCAAATGAATCCTATCCGATCAAAATTCAAATTATTAAATGAGAAATCATCAAAATCATTCTCTACTAATTATAAATCATTATTTCACTATCAAACTCTTTCCTGTCATCTCAGCAGGTTGAGGAAGTTCCATAATCTCCAACAATGTAGGTGCAATATCC
>CAJOPP010000087.1 GCA_905236365.1 uncultured Lachnospiraceae bacterium | reverse complement strand
GACATCTTGGGTATCTCCTGATGCAGGATGATCTCCGGCATATTCAAAGAGAGATAAATTTCGTAATCAAAACGCAAATTGATCAGCGCTAAATAATTACGAATGTAATCCAGTTCCTCACGCACTGTCACGACACCGCTTGTCCAACGCATGGTATAGCGCAGCAGCTTTCCCAAGGAAGTGATCGCATCGGATATATCATATTTTTCATCTATCTCCGCCATCATCTTGATTGATTCCAACACATTGTAAATGAAATGTGCATTGATCTGGTTCTGAAGCGCTCTGATCTCGGAATTTTTCACCAGACGCTCTCTGTTCACATTGTCCTCCATCAGCTGTCTGATACGTTCCATCATTTTATTGATCTGCGTTCCCAACTCTCCGATCTCGTCGTTACCGCAGTTCTTGATCTCCACATTCAGATCCCCTTTTTGCACCTCTCGGATAGAACGAATGATCTCGTTAAACTGTACCAGCAGATGATTCACCAAATGGTTGACAAATATAAGCAGCAGAATCATGCTGCACGCAATAGCAACCACATACACATTACGATTGCTGTGCAATGTATCCATCGTCTCCTGCAGTCTGCTGATATAAAGCAAATAGCCATCCAACTCTTTTATATATTTATAACCTACAATTACCGGTTCCCCTAATATTTTTTCATAAGAAACTACCATCTGCCCTTCAGCTTCCACGGAATTGCTATCCAGAGCAAGAGCATTTACATACTCCTGAAGCAGTGCTTTATCTTCTTCTTTACCGTATACGCAGGTTCCATTGGTCAAAAAACAGGCTGCCATATCCGTATTTCCATCGTATAAATTGGGAAACATCGCATCCATATATACAGCCACTTCCAGCAATCCCAGTTCCTCACCGGAGTCACTGTTGATCTGCGTCACTAATGACATCAGTTTTTTATCCTGATTTAAGGAAAAGGAATCAAAAATCGTATCGTTATAATCCAGCTTCCATCCGGGATATGCTTCCGTCATTCCCCAATCCAGACGTTTCATTCGATCATAACGATATAAGATCGGCATCATTTCCTCCATGGAATCATTATCCACGTACACCCTGATCTGATACAGGTTCGGATTATTGTTCACGACTCTCTCCAGAGAAGAGATATTGGAATTATAAAATTGAATCATCTCTTCATAGGATATCTCAGCATCTTTATGAATCTTTTTCAAATAGTCGAGCAAATCCCGGTCCGTCAGAAAATATTGGGTGGACATATTAATGTTCTCCACATTTTTGCGTATTTCATCATGACTTCGTTCCAGCAAATATTGTATGGAATTCATGCTCTCATGAATGGTATTTTGTTCCATATTGTGAAAGAGCAAAACAGTAAAGGCGACCACAGGAATTAAGACAAGCGTTACTATGATCAAGGTGAATTTTTCATTCAAGGTGATTTTTAGCTTACTGTGAAAGTTCTTCAAGTCCTTAATATGAAATTTTCTCATTCCATTCCTTTCCTGCCGGATGATTCTACGAACGATTCCATGGCAAATTTATTTGATGCCCAGTTTTTCTTTATTTTCCGTTATCTGCTTTGTACTCTCTTCCTTCCAAACAGCATAGCCCAATTTCAAACGCTCCAGCTTAAAACGGCTCATCAGCTCATCAAATTCCTCTTCACTCTCTGCCAGCAAAAGCTTGGGCAGCGTCTCTCCCCACAATATTCCTATCTGTGTATTGGCCGCATTTGCTTCCGCGTTCAATCTATAGTCAATCTCATATTGCCCTAAATAATGGGTGTACGGATATGTCCAAACCTCCAAGTCTCCCACGGGGCCTTCCGGTTTTCGCCTCCACTGCAATTGTGCCACATTATTCTGAAACATCCAATAAGTATTATCTGCACCATATATTCTATCATATTCAAATCGATTTGTGTCCAATAATTCCTTTACCTCGTCCTTGAGAACGGGAACTCCATCCACATCATCATAAGTTTCTCCCTCAACACCCAGATAAATCATCTTTTGTCCATGTTCACTTAAGAAATAAGTTATGAGTTCAATTGCTCTATCCGGTCTTTCGCAGTTCTTAGAGATTAATGTCACTGTCCAGCCCTGAATACCGCCTCCAGGCAGCACCGGATCATCTCTCTTCGAATTACGTGGTCCATCCACAGCGATATAGATTCTCTCCGGATATTTTTGGCTTAATTCTTTTTGTTGTGCCGCCATATCCGTCCGCTGATACAGCATACAGAAATATCTTCCTTTGGCAAGTTTTTCGTCCATCTGAGTTCTCTGGTCAATAAATATATCCCGACTCAGATACCCTTCACTGCCAAGTTCACGAAACATTTTTAACCAACGAATATACTCTTCGTCCGTATATCTGTCATAAAATTGTCCATCTTTCTCATAGGGTATTGCCAGAAAATTCTGCAGGTACTGATCGAAAGAAACACACCCTCTATCCGTAAATTCGTGTGCTCCTATGGGTATTAACGGTTCTCCGTCTACATCCGGGAATAATTCCACAGCCTTTTCTACTGCCTCTTTAAACCCTTCCGGTGTGCTCATATCAGGTCTTCCGATAGCCTCATAGATATCTTTTCTGACCAGAAAGGTTTGATTGGAACCAATGTCGTCCCGGTTCTCGAAATCCTCCGGAACATAGAACGAATTGGGATACACATAGACATTACCATCTTCTCTCGTATTCCAGGTCATGACTTTTTCGTTAGCTACTTCCCAAAAATACGGGTCATATTGATCCGCTAACTCATTCAACGAATAGACCATCCCCTTGTCTATCATCGTATCCACTTGATTTTCCCACCATCCCAATGTGATAATATCCGGCAAGGTGTCCGAAGCAATAAGCACATCCAACTTATCATTGGCATCTCCGGTCGGTGTGATGAAATTAATATTGACACCCGTTTCCTCTGTAATGGCCTGTGATACAATGTTATCTCCCCAGGGAGTAGCATACCAGGAATAGTTAATATACCAGTTAAGCGTTATCTTATCCTTCGAGTGCTGTTGCCATCCCGGTGACGTTACTTCTTCCGTTTCTTCTATTTTATCTCCGCATCCCGTTCCCATACACACTATGCACATTAGAAGACTCATGTATAGAAACCGCCTTGTTTTTTTCATAAAAAAAGACTCCTCAATTAGAATATAAAAGCCTTCTTGTCCTTCCTATGTTTACCGTATACAACATAGAAAAGGAGCAAGAAAGCTTTTGTCGTGGTCACCAAGTGTGTAAATGATTACTCCTTAACTGCACCTGCCGAAACACTACTAATAATATACTTTGAAAATGTCACAAATACCAAAATAATGGGTACCATGGAAATCGCAATACACAAGTAAATGGCACCATAGTTCTTTGTAATATCAGTGGAAGATCTCAAGGAAACCAACTGAACGGGTAATGTATACTTCTCAGGTTTGCTCAAGATGATCATGGGCAACATGTAGTTGTTCCAGTTACCGATAAATCCCATGATGGAGAAAGTAGCAATTGCCGGGAATACGATAGGGATAGCAATTCTATGGAAGATATACAACTCACTTGCTCCATCCATTCTCGCTGCCTCCACCAAAGAAGGTGACAGCGAAGACTTGATGTACTGTCTTAAGAAGAATACGGTTCCTGTACTTGCAATTGCCGGAACAGTCAGCGGTATATAGCTGTTTGTAATGTGCAACGCAGCGCATAACTGGTAAAATCCGATTAAGGAAAGAGTTCCGGGAATCATCATAAATACAAGGATTACCCAGAAAATTGTCTTGTTTCCTTTAAAATCATAGCATGCAAGTCCATATGCAGCCAACGCAGGGAAATAAGCGCCCAAGACTGTAGCGGGAACTGCAACCTTCAAACTATTCCACATACCTTTGAACAGGTTGAAATACTTGAAAACAACTTTCCAGTTTTCTACCAATGCTGTACCGGGGATCAATGTAAAGCCTTTTACAATTTGATCCGAAGTACGGGTTGCATTCACAATCATCATCAAAAAGGGCAGAAGGCACACAATTGCAAGCAAAGTAAGCAAAAAGTAAAGAATGGCTTTCTTGATATTATAGCTGGTTGTATGCTTATTCGTCATTTACTTATCCCCCCTATTAAATAATTTGTACTGTATCAAAGTAATAACAAGGATAATCAGGAACAGCGAGTATGCTATTGCTGAAGCATAACCAATCTGCGTATTCTTTGAGCCGAATGCAAATCGATATAGATACATCATAACCGTCTGTGTATACTTATAGGTTTGAGTAGACTCACCGATCATCAAGTAGGGCATATCGAACAACTGCAAACCACCGATCAGGGATGTAATTGCAACATACATCATGATGGGTCTGATCAAAGGCAAAGTGATCTTACCAAAAATAGTCCAACGACCTGCACCATCAATGGAAGCAGCTTCAAGATAGTCTCTGGACACACCCTGTACACCGGCCATCAACATCAGGAATGAGTTACCAAACCACATCCATGTCTGGATAAAGGAAATGGCAAGTCTGGATGTCGACTTGGTCCCCAACCAATCGATCTTCACAAAATTAACGTGGAAGAAATCAGCCAGCTGTTTCAAAAGCACGTTAATACTACCATAGTTGGCATCCAACAAATTACTGAACAGAAGTGCAATAGAAGTGGCAGCGATCAAGTTAGGCAGATAGTAAATCAATCTGTATACTGACAAGCCCTTCATTCTATACTTGACATCACTGAAGACCATCATCAACAGGAATGCAAGACCTAACTGGGTTACAATGTTAACGCTCCAGATAATAATCGTGTTGAGCAATGCTATCCAGAAAAATTTATCTTTGAAAACACGAACATAGTTGGCAAGACCAACCAGATTGATTTTTCCATCCAATTTCATGATCTTCAAATCAGTGAAACT
>CAJOPP010000086.1 GCA_905236365.1 uncultured Lachnospiraceae bacterium | reverse complement strand
GAAGCGGCGACAACCACGACATTGACACCGGGAGTAACGAAAACAGATGCGCTTTCTGCAACCGAGACGACAAAAATCTATTCATTTACGGTGGATAAAGCCGGTTATTTTAATGTGAAATTCAAGAGAAAAGATATATCGGAAAGCGAAGCACGATGGACAGTTACGTTAATGGATACAGAAATGAACCAGATTGACCACGTATTTATTGATGATAAGGATAAGTCGTGGACATCGGCAGTTTATGATTTCAAAAAAGGAACGAATCTGTTGATAGAGGTAGCTGCAAGTCAATATCGTATCCCGGAATGTGATGGAACAGAGTATGAACTTACAGTCAATACAACGGAAGATTCCAGATGGGAGCAGGAAAGTAATGATACGATAAAAGATGCTACTGTGATACACAATTACAAAACAGAATCGGATGCAATGATTGGAACACTGTGGAAATGGGGGGATGTTGACATGTATTCTTATCAGGTTGAAGAAGACGGATATTTTACCATTAATCTTCAGCCGGAGGAACCGTTCGGAGATGACAAACATGGATATTCCATCGTATTGTATGATGTGAATGGCAAGGAGATCGGAAAGTGTTACGATATTGTGTCAAATTATACAAGTAATAAGTTTAACTTTAAGAAGGGGGGGCAAATCTACTTTGCTGTAAAATACCCATATAGCTACCAGACTATGGTCGGAAAGAAATATACCGTAAAAGTTAATAATACGGCAGACAGCACATGGGAAGTTGAAAGCCTGACAACGGCGGATTCGTCATGGAAAGACATGGTAGCAGAAGGGAATAAGTTATCTGAGACGGCCGTCAGAGGACATCTGTGGTGTAATGAGGATCAGGATCTTTATCGCTATGATATGGTGGATGACGGAGAACTGACAGTGCACTTTGATATTGAAGATCCAACCAAGATATCGCCTAATTGTGGCTATAAAATTTATTTATATGATGCAAAAGGGAATCAGTTACAATACAAGCAAAATGTAATAGCAGATTACGACATCAAAGCGACGGTGAAGAAGGGAACTTATTATGTAAAAATTGCTGTGGATTGGCATATAGAGGAGTTTCTTGAATACACAATAACAGCTAAAGCAAAAACCAAAGAATCTTCTAATCAAACCAAGACAACCGCACTGACCGCAGCCGAGATCAAACAGATTGAAAAGACGACTCCTTCGATTGGAAATGTCACGGAAACAAAGACAAATTCGAAGAAGCGAAACGTCAAGATTAAATGGAAAAAGGTAAAAGGTGCTGACGGATACCAGATCTATCGCAGTACAAAGAAGAAAAAAGGATATAAATGTGTCCAGACGATCACGAAAGGAAGTACGCTCTCATGGAAGGATACAAAGGTCAGGAATGGCAAGAACTATTATTACAAGATGCGTGCTTATAAGAAAAATGGAAAAAATAATGTATATACCAAATACTCAAAGGTTAAGAAAATTAAAGTGAAAAAATAGTCTCTGTTCAGCACTGCTGAATAAATACAAAAAATAATTCATAGGGAAAGAAAGGAAAGAAAAAGGATGAAAAAGAAAAGAATGAATCATGTAAGAAAGATAAAGAGGAGATGGATATCTCTTATGGCAGTTCTGTTACTGGCAGGACAGGGGGTATCGGCAAACGCTGCACTAACCGCAGAGCCCATTGAGCAAACCACTGATACGGCCAATGAATCGATTGTTGAGCCGACCACTGATCCAACCACTGAGTCAATCGTTGATCTAACCACTGAGTCAACCGTTGAGCAAACCACTGATCCAACCACTGAGCCAACCGTTGATCCAACCACTGAGTCAACCGTTGATCCAGCCACTGATTCAACCACTGGGTCAACCGTTAATCCAACTACTGAGTTAGACATTGAATTGAAACCGGGAGAAACAAAAACAGATGCACTTACTGATACGGAGCCGTATAAAACCTATTCGTTTACCGTGGATAAATCCGGCTATTTTATTTTGCAATTCAAGGGAAAATATAAGTTACATTGGGAAGTTACCCTGATGGATACAAATGGAAATGAGATTGACACAGGTTATCCCGGTCCGGCATGGACATCGCCAAATTATAGTTTCAAAAAAGGAACGGAGTTGCAGATCCGGGTAGAGCCACATACGATTCCGGATTCTGCCTGTTATGATGAAGAGTATGAACTTACGGTCAATACAATAGAAGATTTCAGATGGGAGCAGGAAAGTAATGACACCATGTATGATGCAACTGTGATAAATAATTACAAAACAGAATCGGATGCAAGAATCGGAAAGATGTTGCCATATGGTGATATTGATATGTATTCTTATCAGGTTGAAGAAGATGGATATTTTACCATTGATTTTCAGATGGAGGATCCGACAGGAGAAAACGGAGATGGATATCGACTCCAATTGTATGATGCATCTGGTGATCTGATAGGAGATTTTTCCAGAATTACGTCAAATTATACAAGTAATAAGTTCAACCTTAAAAAGGGGACGCAAATCTACATTAAGGTAAGCGGAAGCAGCTGGATGACAGGAAAGAGATATACCTTAAAAGTCAATAATACGGCAGATAATACTTGGGAAGTTGAAAGTCTGACAAAGAAGAATTCATCATTTGAAGATATGAAGGCAGAAGGGAATGAGCTGTCTGAGAACGCCATCAGAGGGCATTTGTGGTGCGATGAGGATGCGGATCTTTATCGCTATGAAATGAAGGATGCCGGAGAGATGACAGTACACTTTAATATTGAAGATCCAACCCAAATCAAGGAGAACAATCGAGGCTATGAAATATATTTATATGATGCACAAGGGAATGAGTTAAGACATGAGCGAGAAATAAAAGCGGATTTCGACCTCAAAGAAATGGTGGAGACAGGGATTTATTATGTAAAAATAAATAAAGATTACTTTTCAATAAATTACCTTGAATACACCATAACAGCCAAAGCAAAAACAATAGAAGAAAACAGCACGCCGGAAGAAGCAGACCAAAGCAGCACGCCGGAGGAAGCAGACCAAAGCAGTGCACCGGAGGAAGCAGACCAATGCAGTGCACCGGAGGAAGCAGACCAAAACAGCACACCGGAGGAAGCAGACAAAAGCAGTGCACCGGAGGAAGCAGACAAAAGCAG
>CAJOPP010000085.1 GCA_905236365.1 uncultured Lachnospiraceae bacterium | reverse complement strand
GGGGAGAATATTCCATTCCTGCTGCTTTGCTCTCTCCCAGCAAAGATTTTGTTTACACCATTGAGTCACATTTTCTGTAGGCCTATCTCCGCGTGTTATAAATTCATAAACCTCCGTACACAGTACTCTGAGCTGCTGTTCTAACTCCAGATATAGCCCTTGTAGATTCCAAATTCTCATATAATCTACTTCATATCCTTTAGCATTAGATCTAATGTACTCGAACAGGACACTCATCGTGTATGCTATGACATTAGCCTTATATGAATGCTTTTCTTTATACCAATCAGTTTGCTTTATTATTTCATCGGTTCCTTTAAAGATAATGGCAAGTGCCACGACACGTTTAAAATAATATATATTGAATACAGCATCCGATTTCGCCCATTGTTTCTTTATCTCCTCTGCAAATACCTTAACTATTGCCTCCCTACCTTTGCTGACAATATCCGGCGTTCCTTCATAGATCACCATATATTTAGCCAGTTCTACCATCTTTATTACTTGGCTTTCAGGATATCTTGTTTCATATTGTTTCATTTGGCTTGATTTAGGCTTGAATTTCATCTTACCCTGATTATATTGCCCGCGAGTACGCTCATAATACCAGTACTGTTGATACTGATTGCCATGCACCGCCGGGGCAGGCGTTTTTCTTGAATAATCCTCCATTCTTATATGAAATGGATGATTGGAAAAGAAATCAGATGCGTCTACCTTATTCTGGGAATTAGAATACTCAGAAATCTTGGGGATTATTCTTTCAGACATCGAATAATCCAAAACTGAAATTTTCATGGGAACATAAAGCCTGCTAATATCTACAACTTCATCTTTCCTCGCCGTCAGAATTGTATTGGCAATAGAGGCTGTTGTTTGTCCCCCGTTAACAATTTGCAAATCTTTAATTCGTGTGATTTTAAGTCCTTCTGGTGTATTCTCTGCTTCAATTTCTGATGCCGTGGCGGCGATACCGTTGTTATAAGCAAAAAACATTTCCGGATAATTTTTAATTGTATTCTGTATACTCCTATTAACCTTCCCTCTAACACTTAAAAATGACCGAACATTACCTTCCAGCAAACGGGATCCATATTCAAGATAAAGTTCATTTAATAACTGTCCAGGCACAACCGCAAGATATGATGAATATGTAATAATATTGTCTGGTTTTTCATTGTCTTCTTCCATTTCAATTACATCATCATACCGTGGGGAAACTTCAATATCTGCAATAACATCCACATATTCAACCGCTTTAACACAGGGTATTCCATCCGAATTGAAATCAGATAATAGTATTTCAACACTTTCTTTCTGCCTTTTTGAACTTACCACATCAAAAATACGCGTGATATCCCAAACATTCAACTCAACAGTCGTTCCGGACACCTCGGCATCTTTAATATTCTTTTTTCTCTGCCTATTGTAAGCATCCGTGAGAAGATAAAATCTATACTTTGTAATAGTTTCTTTCTTATAATACAGAGTTTGCGCGAACTCATATGCTTGAGTACTTTCTTCTAATTCAAGATACATTTCGTACTTTGTGGCTTCTTCCACAAAGTGTCGCACTTTGTTGAACAAAGTGTTTATATCTTCCGCACGAACAGCATCTTCTCCATGGGGGCCATGATAATCAGAAATGAATACGCAACAGCTTCCATCTGTTTCATCCATTGCATAACCATCTATTCTCAGATTAGCTTTACGCCTGGATACTCCTTCATAATAGCATTCTTCAAAATCATCAAATTCCTCGCCGTCAATCAGAATATCCGTAACATATCTTAAAAATTCTTCTTCCGGAGTAGACATATTTGCATTAGCTGCTAATGCAATATCTTCATATAACACCTCTCGATATTCATTTATAGTCATGGCATAATCACTCCCTAAAATCCGCTATACCTGCAATCAAAATTGTGTATTTTACATTTCCAATAGCAGTATTTATATCCTCACGTCTCAATCTGGGGAATGTTTTATTAACAGTGAATGCTTCAGACCCTTTTATGATATAATTGATATTCTCATACCCCGGATCCACCGTATATCCCGCATTATCAAGTTTTATCCTGAATTCTTCTAATACTTCCGGATCTTCAATCATATCTGTGATCTGCAATACTATTTTATTCAGATTGATTGCGTTCTCATTGTTTTCACTGGTCTCATCAGCTCTAACCACAATCAAATGTCCATCTATATCAGACTCCAACTGTTCCAATGAGCTAATAATAATCTGAACTGCACTGCTGTTTATTGTTTTTATCTCATACCAAGTGTTATTAATTTCATAATCCTTATGTCCTAGGAGCGGCCCTCTCCAACATTTTACAGCATCTTTATATCCATATTCGGGTATAAAACGGTCTTTCAGTTCATATAATTCCCCCATAAGCCCTTTTATCTCTTGTTTGTCTAAAAGATGAGAGCGTTTCTTACCAAACATTTCTTTCCAATATTTCCACCTGACTAAAGCGCTTGAAACCGCCATATCTTTTCCTGCTCTCTCGCATACTACAATCATATCTTTGCAAAAAACTGCAAACATCGGTGCGTAGGCCATATCAAGCAGATCAAAGGAAAGAACTATCTTATGATCTTTCTCTCTGCGGTTCATATGAACATCTATAAGTTTCGACGACTGAACTCGTTCCACTTTCCCTTTTTCTGTCAATGTCATAGACATTTTTCCATCATCATTGTAACCCAGAAAAATATCCACTTTATAATCGGGATCTATTCTTTGGTACGTATGGTTTTCACTACCCTTTTCAAATTTTTTTGATATTTCCATCAGTCATCAAACTCCTCTTCATCCTCCCAATTATCGCCTTCTCCTTCAAATAATTTCTGAAGTGCAACTTTATTTAATACATAACGAGCATATTTTGTTTCCTGATTTTCAAGTGACGGTATCCCTATCCCAAAACCAACATAGATTGTATCCTTACAACTGTCGCGTAAGGTTTCGTTTTCTTCCGTCTTATCTTTTGTTAAATCCCCCAACCCGATATAATATATAGTAAGTAACGGATTTCTTTCTATGCCATCTGAAAAATAATCTGTTTGTCTAAGATTGATTTTTTCAGGCATTGGCTTCCCCGCAGCTTCCGCCTTCCGTTTTGTTCTCAGTGTAGCCGTTTCGATTGCCTTTTGATTCCCTTCTTCAGAAATACCAAATCTTCCATCTAGGGTCGTTCCCAAGCGTCTTTTAGAACCACTCATTTTAAAGATTTTTCCATCGTTTTCAATGGAAATTTGACGTACTGGATGATGAAATTCAAAACCAGTTCCAAGAACGTTGATAACATCTTCAGATTCCCCGGAAGCAAAAGCAATATCCCACTTTTTAAGTTCTTGACCACGATAATCTCGGATAAAGTTTCTAATTGCTACTGTATTAAATTCTTCATTCTTGGGTGATACATCTATTTTTTCCAACAATTCCAAAATGTATATTACAGGTACATCCTTAAACCCATATCTATTTTTCCCCGATCTGCCTTCATTTATTAGCTTGATGCCGGCACCTTTCACTGAATCAATCAGTTCTATAATTGCTTTTTTATTAACCTCATTTTTCCCTTTATCAACTAGTATTTCTGGAGTTTCAATCGTTTCGCCGCTTAAGCTTATAACGCATTCTCTGCTCTCTGCACTCCGCATTTTATTTCGTGATGTAACCAAAAGAGTAGTAATATCAGAGCGCACACGCAATCCAAAATCTTGTGGTGTCAAATCGCTGTCCTGATATCGTTTCACCTCATCTCGTAATTCGTCTGTTGCGTCACTTATATGGCGATACCACTCAATGCTTTCTTCCGACATCCATATTCTGCAGAGGTCATCATATCCTGTTCTGTATCCGAACCATCTACCCATCTGCATCAAGGTATCATACATTGTTGAATTTCTGTAAAAATAACTGATTACCAGCCCTTCTAATGTCAACCCCCTAGAAAGACTCAATCCTCCGACTGCAATCATTCTAAGGCCATCTTTATAAGCATTAAAATCAAGATTCTTTCCGCTTCGCTGGTTAATAGTCATTACTGTAATACCAGCACATGATCCATAAAGATTGTCTTGTATAGTTGACCATTCAATGCTTATATTACCGTAAGTTGTTTCGTAGACCCTCTTTAACCTTCCTATATTCTCATCTTGTAAAGCTATTTCCTGTGGTCGTTTCCCATACAGTCTGCATGAGTTCTGAATATTTTTTAAATACTCATTTACCAAATCAGATACTTGCTCCTGAACCGCAGTAAATCTACTGACGTTGATCAGCATCGATCTGTGCGTATTTTCACGTTTTCTCTCTACATCCACATCTTGTATAACATTAGCCAATATAAACGCCGCTATCGCATCCTTCATATCTTCAGGAATTTGACTGACTTGGCGCTGTGCTTTATGCTTTAACGGTAAAAGGACTGCTATACTTTTGGGATCCATGATGTCGTCATTTATTTCAACCAGCATTCCTGATGCGTCACCATCTTCAGCAAATATATTTCGTGCTCCTATGTAATTAGATGGAGAATTTAATGCATAGATGTAATCTTTAGGAAATAGATCTTCCTCTACCATCTGATTATTATCATCTGGATCAATAAAAATATTCGCATATGGAGTTGCAGTAAACCCGACATAGCTTGATTTTGTAAAGCTTTTAAGGAGATCTCTAATCTGATTATTTATGGCTGACGGACTTTCACTATCTTTTGTATTAATTGACGCATTATCTGCCTCGTCATCAATTACAAGAATGGAATTATCAATTGGATTATCTCCATTCTGATTAAAGGTTTTCAGCCATTTATTCAGTCTTTTCAACACCGATGAATTCTTTTTTACGACAAAGATCACTGAGCCATTAATATTTCTCAAATCAAAATTTAAGTTGTTGGCGTTCTTTTGTTTAAAATCATCAGATGTTGATGTAAGACATACCGGCCTAATGCTGGAGTCATATTTCCCAACACCAATAACTATTTTTTCTTCCTGCTGCTTTATAAGCGCGTCACTATCTCTTCCTACAAAGCCTTCATCTATTCTTGCTTGTGTTTGCTGACGTAATTTTTCAATCGTTCCTGTAAGAAGAACAACTACTTTGTATCCAGAATCAACAGCTTTGCAGATAAGGCCTGTATAATTTGCAGTTTTACCAGATTGGACATCCCCAATTATTAGCCCACGACGCTTATATTTGATATCCCTTTCAGGATCTCCCAATAAATCCGTCAGGGTATTGAGAATGTCATCCATCGTGTTCACAACTTTGGTTGAAAAACCTTTGTCAGCAAGTAAATACTTCTTATATCTTTCCCAATATTTCATCTCAAGCTGAGATTTACGCGCAAGGAACCATTTCTCATGATTCTTTTCCTCTATAAGAACACCTTTATCAAGCTTGATTGAGAATTCTGATTTTATATTTGCTTTTACTTCTTCGACTTCTTCGTATGTCAAAGATGAAAAGGTCGGCATTCCACTAACTTCAGCAATTTTATCATCGATTATTGCTTCCTCTAAAATAGCGTCAGAAGAAATAAACATTACAACCATGTTTTTCAACATCTTCTGTAAATCATTCATATTTCTTGATTTCCTCCTTAATACGTTCAACTATTTTTTCATGATTGCAATATGGCTCAACTTTCATGAACATCATATAGTAATCTTTTATTGGAAGGTTGTTATGTTTTACGTATTCTATCTGAGTTTGCAAATCAGCCCATATTTTCTCTATTATTTCTTCATCTTCTTGTTTCTCTTCTATTTTCCCTTTAGCAACGTCTACATATAATGCCTGCACAGGAAATGAAGCTTCAATCGTATTCAACAGTGAGTTGAGAAGTTTTTTCTCGTCTTCATCCAAAGTCACTTCCAACAGCTCTAATTGAGGAATCGTCCGATTTATTTGATACTCATATCCATCTCTTATTTTTATTTTTTCCCAAACATATTCTATGTCTTTATCCCTTTTCTCTTTTCTTCCACGATAGGTATGTACTGCTTCGCTACTGAGTACTGATTCGTAAACCGCACTATACATATTCTTCTTGATAATGTCCGGAAGCGATGCGGTACTTTTCTTTATGTCAATAGACCACATATAGTCCAAAGAATTTGGAATATCCACCATTACTCTAGCTAATTTATTCAGTTCATCTTTTCTTTCAAGCCTGAACCATGTACCCCAAATAATAAGTCTTTTGTTTCTATATACATAAAAACCTTGATCATTTCTTAATCGTTCCTTGCCCCCAATCTTATCCAAATCATCTTGGGATAGCTTTGATAAATGGGGAAGAATGAACGGTTTGAGGGTTATTTTTTCATCATTTATAAAAAAAGAGCTCTCGCGTTTTCTTTGTGTAGCCCGGTGATCCATCAAAAACGGATCTTTAGCTTCAACCTTTAATCCATTTACATAAATATTCAATCCTTCGGCAATGAATCTATGAAACACAAGAGAAAGATGATTTATCATATCGTCGAGGCACTTATTAAAAGTCTCATTTATATTGCCGGTACTTTCCTTAATACGATCAAAATCAGATAATATTATATAGGTGCCAGTCTTTTTGTTTTCCAATAAATCGATCATTGGGAGCGTTGATATTTCTTCTTGTGAATATCCTTTCAGCATCCAGGCCTTCGATTCTATTACATAGTCTAAATCCCAAGAATACGCATGTGTTTCGCCTTTTTTGCTTACAACAACGAATTTTCTACACTGAGACAAAGAAGCCGACTTTAAACCTAGTCCGAATCTTCCCAAATCATCTTCGCTTCTTTCATCAAGAGGATTCGTACTGCCGTAGCGCATTGCTTCATAAAGCTCTTGTTCGTCCATCCCTTGTCCATTATCCAAAATTATAAGAAAGGGTTCACTGCTTGGATCCGAATATATTTCTATATCTGTCGCATGTGCACTTATGCTGTTATCTACCAAATCCGCTATTGCTGCAGGAAAGGAATAGCCCAGAGATCTCATGGATTCGATCAACGCTGGTGCAAATGGGACACATTCTTGTTCAAACATAGTACCGCTCCTTCAACCTTTCATATCAATAAATAGCAAAGCGCATAGGTTAAATCCCAAGAAAAACAAAATCGTTATGATATTCTATAAAAGCCTTTCCTGGGTAGAATTTATCTGGCATCTGTATAGTTTTATTCTCATAACTCATAAACCACTGTTTAGTTTCTTCATCCATAGGAATATCTTTAATTTTTGAAGAAATGACTACCTGAAACTTTTTATCTAAAGTGATATATCCTTTATCAAAAGCTTTATCATGGAAAGGATTTAATGCAAGCCCATTTTGAGGATTTGTTCGCTCTGTTTTTTCATCACTAATATCCCAGGGCTTAATATGACTTGCTATCAATAACTTTGGCAGTTGTAACCCAGTAATGCAGCATTGATTATGGTATGCGTTAAGTACACTGAGCCTAAAATAGTATTGACCAACTCGGGCTTTTACCATTTGCTCACGTGATAATCCCTCTGGCAGTTGAGGAACATCATCCATTTCTAAAATATCTTCGGCAGGTAATCCCATCATTTTTGCTTTGATTATTTGCGCTTGATAAAACAGACTTTCCCAATCATTGGAAAACTCTTGAAAAATTTCATAATCTAATTTACTGCCATGAGCCATTGCACTGACATTTCGTTTTTGTAATTCGGGATCAAAATGTGCCAAGTTATGCATCTTTAAGCCAACGGATCCAGGCGTCCTTCCTAGCAGTGCTGCTAGTTCCTGTATCTCTTTATTGCTTTGACTAATTTTACTGAAAGGCGTTCGGCAATATAATTCAAACGCCAAAATAGTTTCTTCTCTATTCCATTTTTCTCCGTTCCTGCTCATTGCCCTTACCTCACAACACATCAAATGCAAACGGGAAGTGTTCTAATCTTAACAGAATACGCTTATCTACTTTCCCCAGTCTCCCCATAATCAATTTCTTGCTCAGACATTTTCAAATCAAATATCGTTTCTTTAACAGTTTTCAGGCAATCATCGAGGTGTTTGTGGATATCTTCATCCCAAAACCGCAAAACTATCCAACCCATAGAGCGCAACGCCTTGTTTACTTCCTCGTCCCTCTCCATATTCCTGCGAAGCTTTTTATCCCAATATTCATGGTTAGTATCCACCGGTTTTTTTGAGTCGAAATATCGTCCATGCCAAAAACTGCTATCGCAGAACACTGCGATTTTATACTTTGTAATGGCTATGTCTGGCTTGCCAGGAAGTTCTTTAAAGTTCTTACGATATCGGATCCCCTCATGCCACAAAGCAGTCCGTAGTTTTACTTCAATGGAAGTATCCGTTGATCTTATATGCTGCATGTTTTTTCTGCGCTGTTCTGGAGACATATCATCAGCCATGATTAATCCTGCTTCCCATAAGATACTGGTGTTTCTGCTGCCATGCCAATCGCATGAGGCTGGACGTCATAGCCGCCTGCATTATGACTGCTCTCATAAACATCCTTAAGCATAACTTGACGGTCAAGACCAAAAATTCCCCGAAGGTCCTTATGACTGTACTTTCGTATTCCGTTCTGCTGGTTTTCTATCATCTTTATGAAATTCGACACTGTAATGCCAGAACCATGCACTCCGCTTTCACGCACTTCATCCTGTATCTGTTTGTCAATGGTCTTTCCAAATCCTCCTGCGATATAAGCGAAAAAACCAATCGGATAAGAACTTGAACTGTATGTATTGATCCGCTCTAGATAATTATGTACCATTCTGTTGTGATGATCTCCGCTGATACTGTATTTACTGTAAGCTTTGTTATCAATAACAGCCTGATAGCCGTCAGAGTCGGATAATAGTAGGATATCAGGTGCAGACTTGCTTCCTGTCTGACCAAGATGCTTTGCGTTATACCCAAACACATTCCTAAACAGCTCAGTTGTTGCCATTTCAAATTCTATGCATTCCTCGCGGCCTTTAAATGCCATTTCAAAATAGGCGGCCATAAACGCACCAATGGAACCATGGGGATAAGCTTTGCAAAGAATCTCTTCGACTAAATCAGATGTAATGCCTGTTTCTTCTGTGATATCTGCAATCAAATCGGGAGTAATACCTGTTATAGGTTTTGTAAGAGATGCATGAATATATGCCGACTTTATTTTCTGTTCGGCAATAATTCTAGTAGTAACTGTCTTCGACTGTTCAAGATTTCTTGTATCTTTGCGATGCTTCGGGTCAAGGCCATATTTCCTCTGGAAGTACTCATGGTCAGCCGGCCGATCAATAAAGGGCGGAACAGAAGCTAGAATTTCATATACTTCTGCCTGCTTTTCATCGAGTATGACCAGCTGGTGATCATCATTGCGCTTGCAGAGTTGCGTGTATTCCAGCCAGTTGATCATGGTGTTTGCCATATCCTGCAAATGACTGTAAGGATGATCCGGATTAACATCACCGCGGCTTGGTTTATAGCATTCAAAGAAATCCGGAGAAAGGCAAGCATCCCCTACTTCACGGAAACGCAGTATCTTCTGAACCACATTCTCATAAACAGCTGCTGATTCATTCTCAGCATCCACAGCCACAATCTTTGCGATTTCATCCTGTGACAAATACCTCTGTAACCTATCCTCAGACAAAAGCTTCAAAAGAAAACGAAAAGGCCGAATCTTAAAACGGCTGTTCACCTGCACCCCTCGGCTTAATGAAAACGCAGAGGGGAACTGATATTTCAGCACCTGATTCTTCAGCACCTCAACAGGAGAGTCACCGTTCATAATGGCTTCTCCCGCCAGCGTCAGCTTTATATTGCCTGTCTCAGACTGATTGAAAATCAAGCCAAGAGAAACCAACCAAGCACCATATGTCCGACCGCCAGATCCTGACTGATCCCGTCTGGCACCTACCCGCTTTAGGCCAGCCTTTTCAAGCGCTTCCTCGTATGCTAACTGTGTTCCACGCTGCCCTGTCCACTCCTGATTAAGCGATATATCTGCAAAAGTAGCAAGCACCTCTGGCACACTGTCAAGTTTCCGCTTGGGACGTGTTACCCACCAATAATTCAGCATTTGAATCACCCCTTTATGACATACTCGGTTCCACAGAAGGATAATCAATCCCAGCAAATGTATTCAGGATTGCTCGGAAAATGATTTCAGCTCCTCGAGGCGGTACTGCCATACCAATCTGTTTCCGAACGGAAGAATAATTCCCAACAAATTCAAAGTCATCAGGAAAAGTCTGTATTCTTGCCCGCTCTCTGTTAGTCAGTTCCCGCTGTTCATCCGACCAGTGGTACATAAACGTGCCTCCGCCTCCGGCGGCTGTCACGGTATATGAAGGTTTATCAGGGTCCAATTTTCTATAAATCTGACTTATCTTTGTCCTTGTCTTTATCTCCAATTCCGGTGGAAGATTTTCAGCCTGCCAGACATTCTGTCCAGGCTTGATATAAGACAAGCGGCGCTTCACCTTTTCTTGCAATTTCCGTATTTCGTTGTTCGGTGCATCAACAGGAATGCCTGCAAGTGCAGTTCCTGCACTGATATCACAGTTTTTGTACGGCTCCGGAGAAGGAACCCTGAACTTTATGCCCTGTGCATCAAGATCATTACGAATACCGACAATGATAATCCTATGCCTAGTCTGCGGCACACCGTATTCCTCGAACTTGTAAAGATTGGTCACAAGCGTATAGCCAGCTGCCGCAAGATCTTCAAGAATGATTTTAAAATGATCACCGTCACCCGCAGACCTGATACCTGAAACATTTTCTGCTAGAAACCATTTAGGCTGGTACTGCTTAAGAACCTCAACGCCGTATGTGTATAGTTGCCCGAATTTTTCATTATCCAGCCCCTGATGCTCTCCGACATTAGAAAAACTGTTGCACGGGAAGCCATAAGCAAATGCATCTATAGGGCCAAGGGCTGCAATATCCAGCTCACGAACATCACTGCAATAGACGGAAGATCCGTCTCCATGGCAGATATTTTTTGCATATGTTTCACAGGTATCGTGATCAAAATCATTTGCCCATGCATGGACAATGGTTTTTTCTCCATCATCGCTTACAGCATTGTGTGCTCCGCAAGCAATACCTCCCGGTCCGCAAAACAATTCACCTAATCTAAAAACTTCTTTTGACATTAACATATCCTCCTTGGCTTATACGTGATCCCAACGTTCACAGCGGATAATGCCGCCGACATTTACTTATTGTTGTCCAGAAACAATCAAACATAAAAGGTTTTTCTATTCTTAAATTCAATTCACATATAATGATTTTCATGTTCATCCGGCGTTTTTATTGTTTAATTCAAAAGAAACTGAGATGTCATAAAAACCTTTCATCTTATACTCTTCTCAATGTTAATTCCTCTTTTGTGGGAACATCCTTTCCTTTTTGCTTAATAGATGTTTCTTTACATCTATTTTTCGTCATCAAAGTTTACTTCTATCGCACAAACAAATCACATAGTTAGTTCCATCTACCGTATACATATAAGAACAATAGCCTTTCTTACATCTAATATTGGGATTGATGTAATACTTCTCTATAGAATTTAACTCATTATCTGCTCTAAACATCTTTACAAAATCCTTAAAGTCATATACTCTTCCTTT
>CAJOPP010000084.1 GCA_905236365.1 uncultured Lachnospiraceae bacterium | reverse complement strand
CCCCGCCGCTCGGTGAACCCGGGTCTTTCGACCAGCCCAAACTGTTACATAATATTTTCTTTAATGTTCATCTCTTCTATAGCTCAAAACTATAAGGTTAATAGAGAACTCTCTGCAGATAATAATATGATAATTAAAAACCGCAGCTCCTCATAAAACGAAGGTTGGTACGCTGTCCGCAGCATGTTACCCTGATTCTTATTTCACAGTTACTTTTACTTGTTTCATAACACCATTTTGTGCGTATACATACACATAACAGGTTCCCTTTCCAACTGCTTTGATCTTTCCCTTTGCCGTCACCGTTGCAACACTTGTATTGCTGGATTCATAAGACAATCCACGATGCTTCTTTACCGTCAGGCCTGAAGATACAGCCTTTGCCTTGATGGTGGAGCTCTTTCCGACCTTCAGGGTTACCTTCGCTTTACTGCTCAACTTGATCGACTTTGTATTACCTACGTTTCCGCCTGTTGTTGCAGTATGTACAACCTTTGATGTAGAAAGCACTTCTCCGTTACTACCAACAGCAACAACAATATATTTATAGTACGTTCCCTTTGTCAACTTCTTTTGTGTATAGGTAGTGCCTTTTACCTCTGTCAATTTCCGGAACTTTTTATTCCTGCCACATTTGTTGCCATATATTACATAAGAAACTGCTCCGTTTACTTTTTTCCAGCTTAATTTGACAGAATTCTTTGTCACTTTCTTTGCCTTTGCCTGCAATAAATAAAATGCTGAACCGGAAGGATCTTTGTCTGTTGTCTGCCTTAAAATTGTCTGCTCAACTGCGGTTATTGACAAAGCGTTCTTATCTGTTGCTCCTTCTGTATTACCGGTTGTGGTGCCGGTGCTATCCGATGTTACATTGATATCGCCAGTCTTCGTCCCGGCGTTTTCCGATGTTGCATTGGTGTTACCCGGGATTATCACGTTACTGTCCGATGTTGCATTGGTATTGCCGGTCTTCGTCCCGGCGTTTTCCGATGTTGCATTAGTGTTATCCGGGGTTGTCCCGTTACTGTCCATTGTTGCATCGGTGTTGTCCGGTTTCGCCCCGATACTGTCCGGTATTTCATTGATGTTGCCTTCCCTTATACTACCCATTCCGTTTTCCACAGTACTTCCTGTTTCACCTTCTTTGGCAGCATCCGCTCCGTTTTCTACGGTATTTCCTGTCTCGCCTTCTTCGGCAGCATCCGCTCCGTTTTCCACGGTACTTTCTGTCTCACCTTCCTTGGCAGCATCCGCTCCGTTTTCTACGGTACTTCCTGTCTCACCTTCCTTGGCAGCATCCACTCCGTTTTCCACGGTACTTCCTGTTTCACCTTCCTTGGCAGCATCCGCTCCGTTTTCTACGGTATTTCCTGTCTCGCCTTCTTCGGCAGCATCTGCTCCGCCTTCCACGGTATTTCCTGTCTCATCTTCTTTGATAACATCTGTTCCGTCTTTCGTTTTATCTTCAGTACCATCTTCTTTTGCAGAATCAGACAAATCTTCTTCCGACATAGCAATTGCTGTAATTGTTACCGTCAGATCACTGGTAACTTTTGTAATCCGGTATGTATTTTCCAAGCCGGTATCTTCCGCTTTTTTCAAATTCTTATAATCGCCTTCTACTGTAACCTCTGATACCGTATAACCCTCATCCGGAACCACTGTAAAGTTCACCTGACCATTTCCCGATCCATCCGGCAATCCGGTGTCGGAATTTCGAACAAGTGTCTGTGTTACGGCACTCTCATCTGCTGCTGAATAATCCTGGGTGTAATATACATTAATGGTCGCATGCTCATCCGTTTTAAACGTTGCCGTATAATAGGTTTCCTGCACTTCCTCTGTGGTCAAAATAACGGTAACCGTAAGATTGCCGGCAACCTTCGTAATTCGATAAGTATTTTCTTTCCCGGTTTCAGACGGAAGTTTCAAATTCTTATATTCACCCTCCACGCGAACATCAGTTACATAGTATCCTTCCTCCGGAATCACCGTAAAATTCACCTGACCCTCGCCACTGATATCATATGCTCCGGTAGAACTATTTCTTGCATAAGCTGTTGAGACGTCTTCTCCACTGATAAGTGTATAATCCTGGGTATCATACACATTAATGGTTGCATGCTCTCCTGCATCAAACGTAACGACATACGCGTCCGTAACCAACAACTCTTCCGCATTCTCTTCTTTCTCTTCTTTCTCTTCATTTACCACTGCAAGTACCGGTATCGTCTCTGTTTCTGTTGCCCCACATACAGAACAGGTATATGTTTTCATTCCTTCAGACTCCTCTGTTGCTGCCGTTGTGATAACTCCTTCATCCCAGTTGTGACTCCATCCATCTCCCAGTGCACAGGATTCTGCTCCATTTCCTGTGGTAATCTTATAAGAAGAAGTCGTATCCGGAGAAGAATAAAATACATAATTAACATTTTTTGTTGCGGTTGCCTGATATACCGTATTACTGCCATTTGTTACATTCAGCAATGTACCGTTACCATAGCTGGTGGTAGTGGAAATATAGTTCTGACTATCATTTGCCGGTTTTGCAGTTCCCATACCGGAAGAACCCGCTCCAAAAACAGTTGCCCCCTTCACAATCAATGTTCCATCATAGTCAAGTGGTTCATTATCACCACCGGAATGCATTCCCCAGACTTCAATATTACCGCCATACAGTTCAAGATTCCCATTTGAATCCAGTCCATCTCCATCTGCATTGATATAAAGGGTTCCGCCATACACATAAATTGCATAGTCTCCCGCTGCGGTCATACCCGGAGCATTCTGGTTACCAGGATTATTCTGTCCGCCAGGAGCATTCTGACCACCGGGACCACCCATGCCGCCCCGATTTCCAAAACCGCCACCAGGATTGAATGTATTGCCACCACCCATTCCTGGATCAGATCCATTGTTGCTTCCACCTGCCGCATTCACACCATCATCTGTTGCAATCACATAATACTTTCCTGAATAGAACTCAATTGTTCCTGCTTCAATCCCTTCATAGGAAGCATATACTGCAATATCCGGATCTCTATCCTTTCCATCTTCCGATCCCAGTGCCAAAGTTGTATCAGCATGAACACCATCATCACCTGTATAGATACTGAATTTGCCTCCAGTAATGGTAATATAGTCATCGGAATGAATCGCATCATCTGCTGTATTCAGGTTAAAAATACCCCCACTTATAATAATGTAACTCTCTACATCTTCCTGCTCATTGGTTGATGCCTTTAATCCTTTACAACTCATGGTATCAGAGTTGAAATTATTGCTCTTATAACCCGAAAGGGTTGTAATGTCAAAAACACCTCCGCTGATATTTAACTCTTTTGCTGCCTGAATACCATCCCCCTGTGCGTTCACCGTAATTGCACCATCTGTGATGATTACTTTACCTTCACTTTCCGCATCATCCGCATCCGGTTCAGATTTGATTCCATCCCCATCGCTTTCTATATTCACCGTCCCGCCACTTATCATAACACTTCCATCACTGGCGATGCCGTTATTGGCAGCGGTTACATTTACTGTTCCGCTAACAATCTTAACGGTTGCCGTTGCTGCTCCTTTAATACCATTTTTGCAAGATGCTCCTTCTGCATTCAGCGTCCCTTCTCCTTTCAACGTCAAGGTTGCTCCGCTTTTGACCTTGATTGCAGCACCCTCAAAATCAGAGACAGCCTCCTCTTCTTCTGTAGTCGGTTCGGCAGATGGATCTTCCTGATCCGTGAGAGTAGATGTTCCCACTGTTTGGATGATCACCGATGCACCCTTCTTAATTACAACCGGTGCCGTCTGCGAAGCAGATAATGTCAGATTGTCCAGAATCAGGGTAACCCCCGTAAGCTCTTTCTTTACAACGATACTGCCATCTGAACAACTACCCGTAATATGATAGGTTCCCGCTGCTGTAATTGTCAAAGTCGTTCCTTCTGTCGTATACCCACTTCCTGCAGTTACTTCCGTAATACCGGAATCTGAAAATGACAAAGTAATTGTCTCCGCAGATTCTGCTTTTACAACCACTGGTAAACCTGCCAGCAAACATAGAGCAACGAGCATCGTCATAACATTCTTTAACATTTTTTTCATAGTTCCTTTCAGAATCAAACGTTTTCACCTGTACGGTTATTTTTCCAACCGGAGCTTATCGCATATGGTCAACCATTCCAACCACACAGCTAAAACTTTTACGATTCCTTCCTCCTTTCTAAACCCTGCATTTTTATGAAGTTACATAATATTATAAAAAAGAGTCGATTGCGACTCTTTCGCGCCCGAGCAGTATTACGAAGCAATTAACTTCTTCTCCGCGAGATGCACATCCTGCGAAGCGTTTTTGCTTTATAGGATACAAAGTTTCCTATAAAAAAATCGGCTGCAAGCAATTGGATTATGAATGCCCATACTTTCTTTGCTGCAACCAATTTCTATCACGAAAATGCTTTTTCAATGATTGTATTCTTTTGTAACTGTAATACAGTCTTTTTATTATAGTCCATTTGTTACATTTACCTGCTGGGAGACAACAATCTCCAGATTGCCGTTACGGACTCTCAGCTGATCGATCAGTTCCTTTTCCTGATTTACCTTCTTAAGTGTAATCTCATAGGTCAGACGGAAAAGACTTCCCATATTGGTGGTCTTGACCTGTGTCATCTCCCATGAAGCTGTATATTCATCCATAACCTCATCCAACACCTGATGATAGTCAAGATCCTCCGGAATAGTAACCTGTACCGTAAGATATTTTTGATTATTTTTCTTTGTGCCAAAATCCAGCTGTTCATAAAGCATCTTGGCCGCCCCGACAATCACCGTAAACAGGAATGCATATCCGATATATCCCATTCCTGTTAATAATCCCACGCCCATTGCCATGAACAGAGCACTGATTTCCTTTGCAGTTCCCGGTGCGGAACGAAACCGTACCAGTCCAAAGGCACCTGCTACTGCAACACCGGTTCCGATGTTGCCATTTACCATCATGATCACAACGCAGACAACTGCCGGCAAAATCGCCAATGCTGTTACAAAGCTCTTGGTATATCTGGTACGATACATATACATCCATGCCAATACCATTCCAATGACCAATGCACTTAGTGTACAAATTAAAAATGTTGAAACAGATATGATTTCTGTTGTATTACTATCAAAAACTCCTTTAAATATATTAGGCATAACGTAACTCCTCTCTTCCTTGGTACATTTCCTGTTGAATTCTGTTTGAATTTATCTTATCTAAATAAATATAATCCGTATAAGCCTTTCCGTATTTTGAAAAAGATGTCTTATACAACTGATTATCAGTCAAAAAGTCTGTCAGCCAAAGTGGTATCGCACCTGCGGTCTTAATCTCCATTAACACCAGTCCCTCATCCAACAACCGGTTTCCACCCGGATCGGTGGTAAGGGAAAGGGTGTCCTGACGGCTTCTGATATTCTCATCAAAGGAAATCCGAAAACTATCATCCTCTGCTGAAAAGAATGCCTGTCGATCATATGAGATAAAGGATACCGGATGTAATGTCTTGTAATACTCCAGAAAATAATTAATCTCATTTGCAATCTGACCATCAACCGGACATTTTCCGCCCGCCAGCCAATTCATGGTTTCCGTTTCCGGCAGTGTCAGCCTTCTCTTATATACAACAGAACAATATTTCTTTTTTAACTCTACAAATACCGTGTCTTCTCCGGTCACCTTCTTATAACTGCGCACCCTAAGCTTTTCCTTATATACCGGTTTCTCAATCGAACGCCTTGCGAGCCTATAGGTATCTGTATCATAATAAAGATTGCGAATGGTAGATTCTCCAAATGCATCCGGTACCATATACCTCTCTAATAACTTCATAATTTCTTTCTTCTGCTGCCTTGTCAGTACATATTTAATTTCATAACGCTTAAATACGGTCTGAATCTGCATGATCACTTCCTCCTCTGATGTCTTTTTTCTAACTTATTGTTGTTTATGAGATAGATTGTACAGCTTTTTTCTTAAAAAAACCTTGAAAATAATTTAAACATAATTTTCTTCTTGCTATCCGCTATTGATTATGCTACAGTATTCAATAAAAATCAACTGTTCTTTTTTAAACACAAAAAAGAAAGGTACCGTTCGTTCCTCTAACCACTGAACGATAAAGAAAAGAGGTGAAATTCTATGAAAAAAGAACACACGAAAAGAAAACACCTTTTTGTGATTGGTGTTATTCTACTCCTATTAACCGGCTGCTCATCACATACCACGGATATTACCGGCAGTGATCTCTCCATTGACTGTTTAAACGCCGGCAAAGCAGATGCATTTATTCTTCGCACGGAAAACAGTACTGTGCTGAT
>CAJOPP010000083.1 GCA_905236365.1 uncultured Lachnospiraceae bacterium | reverse complement strand
GGAAAACCTGCAAGACAAATATCAAATTCCGGAATATCTTTTTCATCTATCTTGGTAATATCACCGGCTATGTCAAAATTATCATCATAATTCAGTTTGTAGGTCTGTTGTGCATACTCATCCCACTCACTTACAAATACTGTCTTAATTTTCTTCCCAAATGCTTTATCAAAACCTTTTCTAATTCCTCCAATGCCGGCAAATAAATCTATTGATTTATACATATGAAATCTCCTCTATTCTATATCGTAATCTTTACATTTTTCATCAAAAACAGCTTCTTCTATTACCCGTATACACTCCTCCGTCTTTTTCATAATATCTTTTCCCCAGAAGCGTATCACAGTCCATCCAAGAAATTGCAGATGCTTGTTAATCTCATCATCCCGCTGTTGATTTTTTGATATTTTGTTAATCCAAAACTCTGCATTTTTCCCACGCTCTAACTGTGGTTTTAACACTTCCCAGTCTTTCCCATGAAAAAATTCACTGTCACAAAAAATAACTATTTTATATTTGGTCAACACAATATCAGGTTTACCAGGCAGTTCAGCATAGTTCTTCCTGTACCTGTAACCTCTCTTCCACAATTCTTTACGCAGTTTCAGCTCTATCGAAGTATCCTTCGACTTGATGTTTTTCATATTCTTGTGGCGTTGCTCTTTAGTCAGTCTGTCCAATTCAATCACTCCGCTTCATTTGGAACAATTTCTAAAATATCTGAAATTTCGCACTCCAATGCAACACATATCTTAAGCAGTATATCCGTATTTACATTCTCATTTCTTCCGAGTTTTGCTATTGACGCATTACTTATCCCCGCCTTTTCAGCAAGATCTTTTTTCATCATTTCTCTGTCAATTAGCAGTTTCCATAATTTCTTATAACTTATCTTCATTGCATCCTCCAACACCAGAACATACATTCGTTTCTTTCTTATTATAGCACACAAGAAGTAATATAGCAAGTTATTTTTCACAATTAATTATGTGTTCTCACATTTATTTCGTTGAAATTGGAATCAAACCATATGCATCTCGTTTTACAATTGAGTAATAATAATATCGCAATGCGAAATTTCAACTGCAATCTCCTATCAATGAATCCTCTCGCCCTACCATGTTCCCACCAATTCTCTTTCTTCATATCATAGTCATCCTGCTTCTTTATCGTTTCCTCATACACCTTCTGATAATCCTCAAACATCTCTTCCTGTTCCATTCGTACTCCCAATGCCTTTATAACCTGCATATACAACTTCAAGTCACCACTGGAATCATCAATCTCAAATCCAAATGCCTCAGCCTTGACACTTGAAGGAATATTTTCATATAATCCATACCCTTTCATTTTTGGTAGTGTCAAAAGACACCCCCCTATTTCTATAAAAACCTTTATTTTCGGGGATTTTGCAAATAAAAAAGCAATAACCCCCTTTTTTGATGTATAATGTCTATCGCCAAACAAACCTATACGAAAGGAATTATTGCTATGAACATTATACAATATTTACTTGATTACATTCAATACCAACAAAAAATTATTGGCAAACTTCTTAACTTTATCTGTAGATACATTCCTCTTAAGCAGTGGGCTTTCGATGATTCACACTCTCCAAAGTACCAGAAGTTCAAGATTGATCAGCTCCCCAAAATCATATCCTATGAACAGGAATGGGATTGGAAGGATCTCATCGGCTACTATGAACAACGTTATCACAAAACCATTAAACCGGTATTCCGTCATGGCGAATGTAATATTCCTGAAGACTGTCGCTGTTTTTCTTGTAATGCTCCGTTTCAATACCTTATGTGGAACGATGGAAAGAAACAGTCCCAGCTTCTTTGCAAGGTTTGTCAATCCCGATTTAAACCTACTGCTGAATCCAGATTTACCAAAACCCATGTTTTAAAATGTCCTCACTGCAATCACACTCTCGAACACAAGAAAGACCGCAAACACTTCGTGATTCATAAATGTATTAACAAGAAATGTCCTTACTACATTCACAATCTCAAAAAGGTTGATAAAGAAGACTTGGAATCTAACAAGTATAAATATAAACTCCACTACATCTACCGGGAATTCCAGATAGATTTTTTCAACATGGACTTACACACTTTACCTAAAAATGCTTCCTCCCTTAAGTTCTCTAAGTTTGACCAGAATATCTTGGGATTATGTCTTTCCTACAAAGTCAATCTTGGTCTTTCTTTAAGAAAAACGGTCCAGGCTTTAAATGATATCCATGGAATCAAAATCTCCCATCAGCAGGTTGCAAACTACCTGAAAACTGCTGCGGTCTGTATAAAGCCTTTTACAGACAACTTTGACTATCAGGTTGGAAATGTCTTTACTGCTGATGAAACATATATCAAAATCCGTGGCATAAAAGGCTACATCTGGTTCATCATGGATGCTGCCAAACGTTCTATTAT
>CAJOPP010000082.1 GCA_905236365.1 uncultured Lachnospiraceae bacterium | reverse complement strand
CCAAGGAAAGTGCCTGATCTTCTACATAAATCGGACTTAGTACCGGATAACAGATTCGTTCCTTCAGACGAAGCTGTCTGCCAAGAACATATCCATCTTCACAACCGCCAAGTTTGGGAGCAGCCTTCCCTCCTGTCGATAAAATAACATATCTTGCTTGAAAAGAACACTCTTTTCCTTCTTTAGTCATTGCTTTTATTTCATAAATTGGCTGTTTCCCATCCAATGCCCGAATTTCAAAAGCACGTGTATTCAGATGAAACTGAACCCCCAGATACTGACTTTTTTCGACCAAAAGATTTGTTACCTGCTTTCCCTGATTGGACATTGGATAAAAATATCCATGATTCTGATATAGTAAAATACCCAAATCTTCGAAAAAATCCGAAATTTCCTGCGGTGTGTGCCCTGTCGTCCAGTTCTTTATAAATTTGGGATTGTCAGAATGATAACACTCTTCCCTAAAATCAGAATTTGTCAGATTGCACTTTCCATTCCCTGCGGCACTTAATTTTCTGCCGGGAATAGACTCTTTTTCTAATACTAAAATTTTCAATTGTGGATTGGAGCGAATTCCCTGATAAGCTGCTGCAAGTCCGGAAGCACCAGCCCCAATAATTATGATATCGTAAATCAAATCGTTCTCCTTATTTGTAAAATGCTTAGCAATGTGGTATGCACAAGATTTCAGAAAATCATCCTATTAACTGGAATAATTTTCAAGAAAATTATACAGTTCTCTTTCATCCTCCAAATAATAACCTTCAATTACCTCATCCTGTAATGCTTCAGGCAACAGATTAATCGGAATCTGCGTATATTCATACACTGTTTTTTCATCCCCGTTTAAAATGACAATCGTTCCGTTATAGGATTTTGCAAAATAACCATTCAGAATCTGTTTCTGATAAGTTTTTCTCAATCGAATGACATTACCATGATAGGATAATAATTCAAAAGATTTTAATCCTTCTAACTGCTCATCCGGTGATAAATGTTTCATATAACTTTCCAGATATCGTATGACACCTGTTTTATCACATCCCAAGAGCTGTGGAAATTCTGCAATCTCCTCTGTCAGGGTACGCCCTTCATCCGGATAATAATGTTCTATTTGAAAAATGGTATTTTTTGTAACCGGAAATGTTTCGTTATACGATGAAGTAGCTACATTTACATGTTCCCCCGTATCATCTATGACATATAATTGGGGATAGAAATATTCATAAAAAAGCACAGACAATGCTGCTATTATACCAATTATCAATGCACTAATTGCAAAAATAAGATTTCTTTTCATATTCTCATCCTCCTGCTTTATGACAGCATAAAGATTACTGTTTATGAAAAGTATGAGCAATTATCGACATATTTATTCTATGAAATTTTCTCTGTAACTGTTTAGGTAGCATCTCGCTTTAACTGCGAGATGCGTACGAAAATGTATAGCGACAGAAATGCCGGAATGAGCGTCAGCATCATGCCTGTTTCATATCTGCTCAACCTGCTGAATAGATACTTATTTTTTACAACGTAAATCCCTTCGGTAATAGTTCTTTCAAAGAATAGGATACTATAATACCATGTTCTTCCAGCAAAATCGTCCCTTCCGGCATAAATTCCTGCATCACTTGTAGACAGATTCCACAAGGATATGCTGTTGATCCGTCTCCTGCAGCAACGGCAATCTTGGTAATTTTCTTTTTTCCTTCTGAAACTGCTTTAAAAATAGCGGTTCTTTCTGCACAATTTGTAGCTCCATAAGACGCATTTTCAATATTGCACCCAGTATATAATTCTCCATCTTCCGTAAGTAAAGCAGCTCCCACTTTAAAGTTGGAATATGGAGCATAGGAGAACCGGGTAGCAGCTTTTGCATTTTCCATTAATTCTTCGTTTGTCATATTTTCCTCCTGCCAAATCAGTCGCACCATTCCTATTGCATCGCAATGGGTGCACCCTAAAAACGAAAGAAGCTGTTGCATGAGTAAAACAATATATTATGCAACAACTTCTTTTTATTCTTCTTTAGTAACTATTCAGCAAGGCTGAACAGTTACTTTTTTTATTCAAATGCAACTCCGGCATTATCTCCACTACCAATGATAGAAACCCATGTTTTACCAGGATTCAACAATAATTCATTGCCATCCTCTGTAAAATACTGTGTCTTAGCCTTTGCATCTGCTTTCTTCCAGGTAATCGGGATTGCTTTGCCGTTCGTACAGTAATAGCCTTTTCCTTCACCTACCTGTGCCAACTCCTGAAGATCATTATCTCTGTTGATACATTCATAAGTAGAAATCTGAATAATAATATTCTTGAAAGTTAAAGTATTATTACCTTCTTCCTCTAATTCATCAATCTGTGGTGCATTGTATTCATAGCGATCATACAATTTTGTCTCTTCGTTATAAATAAAATATGGTTTTGAATAGTTGCTAAAGTTTACATGAACTGTATTGGCTGTTTCTCCATTCTCTAAATCCTTTTCTTCTTCATTGAATGACAATACTTTTTTGTGATTCTCGCTATATTCTGTACTGTATCCAAAATGTTTGATTCCTTCTATGATTCGTTCACTTGTGGTATATGCATTGTGTGGTGCCACTCTGCTGCTCTCACGATAAAATCCCGGATCATAAGTCAAACCATTGATATTGTTGATCACACCCTGATTCAATTTTTCCTCAGCCGGTGCGGACTGCCCATAATGCACATAAATTGCATCATATTCATTTGCAATATTGATATAGTAATGACGTGCACTTCTTACCGAACCAATTTTCTCCAATCCATCATAATTGGAATAAATCGGCATAATACGTGTGATACCGCCTTCTACCATACATTCATAAATAATGTCTGCTTTCTTCGTACTGGAAGAAGGTAATGCCTCCTGTAAATTGTTGATCATAACAGCAACCGGACGCTTACTAACATATTCCTTAGACCATTCGCCGGTCAATTCGTTGTAATTTCCCTCATGATTATCTTCTGTCGTAAGCTCTTCTGTCGTTGTTGCTTCCGTGGTAACTTCTTCAGTAACTTCAGGCTCGTCCTTTTTGCCACATCCAAATAAACTAAGTGCTGCAATTCCCATAAAAGTTAATGCTAAAAATTGTTTTTTCATTGTTTTCTCCTTAATCTGTAATTTCCCTCGTATACCCAATACTTTGCAATATCTCTTCCTGCATGCGTTCCATCTGCATACGCTCATCCTCTTCCATATGATCATATCCTGATAAATGAAGCATACTGTGTGCGATCAAAAAGGCATACTCTCTTTTTACACTGTGATTAAACTGCTTTGCCTGCTCTGTGACGCGTTCTAATGAAATCATAATATCACCAAGCAAGAGTTCTCCTTTCTCTGCATCAAAATAACTCAGAACATCGTTTTCCACAACTGAAAAATCACCTTCTGTTTCAAATTCAATCATTGGAAAAGATAAAACATCAGTCGGTGCATCAATTCCACGCATCCTTTGATTCGTCTCCCGAATCCCCTCATTATCTGTAAGCAAAATATTGATCTCACATTCATAAGGACACTTTATATAATCAAGTGCTGCGTTGATTACTTCAATCGCAATCTCTTTATAATCGATTCCGACATCCAGTTCTGATTCATTTTCTATTAAAATCGTCATATTCTTTCACCATCTTTATTAAAATAGCACCAAAGCCTTTTTTATTATATATGATATCCAAAGATAAATCAAGCTATCTGTTATTCTTCAATATTAAGTAAAGCAATCGTGCCAATCAAAGAAAAGGTGGTTTTGTTTGATCAAAATTGTAAACATCAGTTGACTCTGACTGTAACAAATTGTCTATCGCCTGTTTCCTTTTTTTTCGTGTTTTATCTCATAATCATCATAAGCTTTGACAATTCGCTGTACCAATGGATGTCTTACTACATCCTGACTTGTCAGATGACAAACTGCAATATCTTCAACATTACGAAGAACCTTGAGAGCAACATCCAATCCGCTGGTAGCATCTTTCGGAATATCCTTTTGAGAGAGATCTCCGGTAATAATTGCTTTCGAACCGAATCCAATACGGGTCAAAAACATCTTCATCTGGGCAGGGGTTGTATTTTGTGCTTCATCCAAAACAATAAAGGCATTATCTAACGTTCGTCCTCTCATATAGGCAAGGGGGGCAACCTCAATCAATCCTTTTTCCATATTTTTTAAGAAGCTATCAGCTCCCATGATCTCATATAGTGCATCATACAACGGTCTCAGATAAGGGTCTACCTTACTCTGCAAGTCACCCGGCAGAAAGCCCAGTTTTTCTCCGGCCTCGATTGCCGGTCTTGTGAGAATAATACGGTTGATTTCATTGTTTTTAAAAGCAGTAATTGCTTTTGCCATGGCAAGATAGGTCTTACCTGTGCCGGCAGGCCCTACTCCGAATACCACCATATGTTTATCAATTGCATTTAAGTATTGCTTTTGTCCGATTGTTTTTGCTTTTACCGGTTTTCCATTCACCGTATGACATATGATATCCCGATCCAATTCTACAACTTCCTCTAATTTATCCTCTACGGATAAGGACAGGGCATAATTGACATTCTGATCTGTAATCTGATTTCCTCTTTTTGCAAGGGAAATCAATGATTCTAAAATCTCTATCGTCTTATCTGTCGAAGCCTGGTCACCAATGATCTTTAGCTGGTCATCCCGCATGATCATTGTGACCTTCATGGTCTTTTCAATCTTTTTCATATGGCGGTCAAATTCACCAAAAACATTGGCAACACAGTCTGCCGGAATCGTAATATATTTTTCGTAGGTATCCATCTGCGTCTCCTTACTATTCATTTTCTTCCTTCGATACACTTCCGGAAGTTTTCTTTAAAACGGCAATCGGTTCGTTTAGAGTTAATGTTCCCTTAGCAACCAGTTTGTCGTTCACCTTTTCTATTTTAACATCATTTTCTATGATTTCTACCCCCTTTTCCTTAAAATTCTTAATTTTTTTATTTAACCGGTCCTCTAATATCGTTTTTGCTTCTTCGGTACGGTATTCCTTTTGCTCTAATGTATAGGGTGTACGGGTTATCGTCTTATATCCAAAAGGTAGATAAAAATTATCAAAAATGCGTGCTTTGTGAATCTGTGTATAGGTATCATAATTTTCGGTATCCATTTTTGCTATGTAGGGTGTCAGACAGTAATCCATAAAATAGAGAGTGAAATGTTTCTTCTCTTTCTCGCTATATCGTTTACGATAATATTTCAGCTCCACATAGTCTTCATAGGAATAAATGGTAGTTCCATATACATCTCCATCTGCGGCGATATAACTTGTTTCCATAATCTCGTTATTATCATCATAAATATAAATAGTGCCGGAGATTAGAATATCTCCCTTTTGAACGGTATCTCTTACTTTTGCAATCGGTGTTCCTTGTCTGGTAATGATCTTTGTGATCATTGCATCCTTTGTTGCAACGATATCACCGGTTATATTGTTTTCTTCCGTTTTTTGCGGAAGCATTCCTTCTTCTAAATGTACAGTGAGGCCGGTTCCTTTTAACTCACAGCTGATCCAGGATATTTCATCAAAGTCTTTTCTTAATGCATCTTCTAATTGGGAACAATCCACATTTGCCTTTAAGGTTCCAAGAGTGATATAATTTTCTTCAATCTGTCGTAAAATATTTTCTGCCACTAAAGTATCTTCTCCGACCACCTTTACTTCCCAGACAAATAGGGATAAAACATAAAGAGAAACAATAAATAATAAAAATCCAACTAAAAAAGCTGCCCTTCTTTTATGTTGTTTAAAAAAATAGGGAAGCCCGCATTTTTTTAAAAGTTTGACTTTCATATTCGTCTTTTGCAAATAGGGTTTCATTTTAATCAGATTTTTCCGCCCGGTATAAAAGACAAAACCACGCTCTGTGCTTTCCACATCCCAAAGGATAATGTCATTCTTTATGATCAGATTCATAAATCGTTCCGGTGCAAAACCATATACTTCCGCTTTTACATATCCAAAAACATAGCGCAAAATTTTTAACAGCATACGTCTCCATTCGTTAGATAGCTTATTGAATTAATGTTGCCAATGATTTTCATGTCATTTCCCGAAAAATATTGTATGTGCAATTGACAGCCACAGATTCTTAAAGACACCTTCTTACAGGAAAGTACAATTTCCTCGGAAGTATATAAGAAGATTCCTTTATAATTTTCAATGATTATTTCCCGATTACCTGTTATTCGAAGCAAAACATCACCATATATGACATCACCCGGTAGTTCCAAATGGTACACCTGCTTAAAATTTCTCTATTCAATATATGGTTTTGATAACAAAACTATGCTTCTAAAAATAGATTTCTCAGAATTCACAAACAAAAAAAGAAATCCATACATGCTGCGATATCAAATATTCAGGTAGGAAAAAGGTATCTATTGAGCAGGGCTGAACAGATACGAAAAAAGTTCCTATTCAAAAGAATAGGAACTTTCTTAAATTCTAATAAAATATTATTTGAATTTTCTTTTTCTTGCTGCCTCTGACTTCTTTTTACGTCTAACGCTTGGCTTTTCGTAATGCTCTCTCTTACGAATCTCCTGCTGAATTCCAGCCTTCGCACAATTTCTCTTGAAACGACGAAGAGCGCTATCCAAAGTCTCGTTTTCTTTAACTATAACATTTGACATACTCTCACCCGACCTCCCTTCAGTTGCATATTGTGTCGCGATACAACCTTGGGTTATTTAACACAAATAAGATTATAACATAAAATTACAATACGTCAATAGGTGTACGAAAAAAACTTCTTTTCTTTTAAGTAAAAATAACAGTTATAATTCAATGGCTCTCTAATCAAACAGCACTGGGTGAACACTGAACCAATGTCATTTACTTAAGAATTTGCCAATGCACAGTTGCCGGATATGCTATATGTTT
>CAJOPP010000081.1 GCA_905236365.1 uncultured Lachnospiraceae bacterium | reverse complement strand
GGGGTATTGTAATCTTCGGTATCTACACGGTGAACTGATCTGTGCGAGAGCTGATCGAGAATTTGCATGAAAAAAGAAAAACATCCAGGCTTATCTACAGCAGGCCTGGATGTTTTTCTTTACACTTATTTATGGAGTAACTTTTTCTTCAACTGTTGCGCTTTTTCCATATTTCCGGAGAGATAGACGATAGTCATAACATAAATGGCCAGTGTCGCGCCCAATGTGAAGCCCAGAAGGTTGTGGAATGGTCTTTCGGCAATAAAACCTGCAAATCCATTTGTCACCAGTAACAATCCGCAAAGCTTCTAAACGGCATTGGCAAGCCATTATGAGGATTAATTCTTCCATTGGAAAAGCAATCACAATTCGCAGAACATTGTCTGGAGGATGCCAAGAATGGTGCCTATGATCGAATTAAGCTGTCGGATCTGTAACATCTTTAATCTCAACAGAGGAGATGTTAAAGCAGTTTAGAGCGATTGAGGTCACTTTTCGGTGGATGCGGTTACAGAATTTTACGGACATATTACAAATGAATTTCGAGAAAAGTTTACCTTTCAGAACTGAATGTGGACACGAAGGCTTGTCTTACCGTATAGTGTATGTTATAATGAACAATATTTTTTTTTAAGAAGGAGAGTTTTATGAAAAGATTAATGTTGTTAACAGTCGCAGGTGTATTTTCTCTGATGCTGTTCGCCTGCGGGAAGCCAAATGCAGAAGGATCTGATGTAAATAGTGAGATACAGTCTTCAATTGATTTGCAAGCAGAATCGGATGCAGAGGATCAAATGAATAATGAAGAAGCTGCGCAGGTTCAGCAGCAAAAGAAAGATTATATTGTAAGTAACGAAATTGATGATTCGATTGAGTATGAGAACTACCACATTTGGTATGAAAATTCTGTAGATGATTATCCCTTTAATGTTGTCGGAGATGTTGAACTCCCTGCTTCTTTTCAAAAGGATGGAATATGGTATAAAGTGGTTGGCATTTCGGAAGCGGGATTTAAAAATAGAGAGGAAATTACGTCTTTGAGTATACCGGGTACAGTTGAAGAGCTTCGTAAGTTCAGTGTAAGTTCATGTGAAAATCTGGAATCTGTATATATTGCGGAGGGAGTAACTCAGATCCTTTATGGGGCATTTAGTCATTGCACAAATCTAACTTCTATTCACTTTCCGGATTCATTGGAAATACTATCTCCGACAGCATTGGACTCATGTACAGCCTTAGAGGAAATTTATATACCAAAAAATACATTGATATTTGATCCATCAACTGATGAAGCCGATGTTGAAAATGTAACTTATTTCGGTAATTGTAGATCTTTACAAAATATCGTAGTTGACGATGATAATCCCTATCACAAGAGTGTGGATGGAGTATTGTACAATGCTGATATGACAAGCCTGTTACGATTCCCTCCGGCTAAAGAGATGGAGTCTTTTGTAGTGCCTGAAACAGTGACATCAATTGCGGCCGGAGCATTTGTAGATAGTAGAATAACAAATATTGTGTTGCATGATAATATTACTTTTATCGGGAACTCTGCTTTTTCAGGAACAAATATAGCAGAATTAGAGCTTCCCAAAAACTTATCTGTTATTAAGCGCGATTTATGTAACTGTTGTATGAACCTGAAAAAAGTTACATTGCAAGATTCTGTCATCATTATCGAGAAAGAAGCATTTTCCTATTGTACTAGTCTGGAAGAGTTAGTTATCCCAGACTCCGTTGAGGAGTTTTTGGATGAATTGCTTTTGGTTGGTCAGTATAATAAAGAGGATTGGAAAGGTATTACCTGGAAAGGCCAAAAATATGATACTGTAGAAGAGTTCCTGTCAGCATGGAAAGCTGCTCATGAATAAATAGCAACGAAAGGGCTTGTGTGCAGAAAAGAAAGATTAATTCAGTGGTGCACAATCCTTCAATGAAAATTTGAGGGAATTTGAGAACTTGTAAAAACAACTATATATTTAATCGATAAAAAGTTCTTTGGTGAAAACCGGAGGGCTTTTTATATTACAAAAATCCGAGTAACTATACCCCGTAAAATATTTTAGGGGAAAAGCAACGGAATACGCAACTACACTCCTTCAAAGTTAAAGCGGCTCAAAACGACAAAAAAAGACGTTGAAAGCCGTATAAAGTTCTATTAAGATATATTTAAAACAGCTTCGCGATCAAAAAAAATGTATATAAAGCCGTTTAAAAACGCAAAGAGGTAGGTATCTATGATAGGACGCAGGCAAGAAGTTGATGAGTTAAAACGACTGTATGAAAGGAATCGAGCTGAATTAGTTGTCTTGCTTGATGATCTGTTTGAGTAAATGAAAATCATTCTGAGAGGATCTCTTCGGAGGTCCTTTTTTTATACAGAAATTTCTTGACATTCGGATTGATTTCCAATGTGGTAATGATGTAGACATGTTAATGATTTAATATATGTAAATGTTCAGGTAGCATTTCGCATTTACTGGGAGATGCG
>CAJOPP010000080.1 GCA_905236365.1 uncultured Lachnospiraceae bacterium | reverse complement strand
TTAGCTGACAAATTCCTAACCGAATCCGTGCGCATCCTCGCGGAGCGTTTTAACTCAGTCGGAGCTTGTACCCCGACTGAGTTAAAATCCACTATCCCAAATGTAACAGTCGTTCCGCATTTCCATGAGCAATCAATTCTTTCTGGTCCTCCGTCAGATCGCTCTGTGCAATAAATTCATAGATGTGTTCCGGCTTCACATAAGGATAGTCCACTGCATAGAGAATATGATCTGCTCCCATCAGCTTCACAAGGTACTCCAACTGATCCTTTGAAAGAATTCCGCTTGGTGTCAAATATACATGCTCTTTGTAATATTCGGACACCTGCCTTTTCAATCCTGTGATCTCACGGTCGAGAATTGAATCCATCCGCTCTAAAAATGCAGGTATCGTTTCTCCCCAGTGTCCGGAAATAAATTTCAGATTTGGCAGCTTATCAAAAATGCCGGAAAGAATGAGCCGCACAATCTGAATTCCTACTTCCACATGCCAGCCAAACCCCGCCGAGGCAAGCTCTGCACCAACAATAAAGGAATACGCGTCGGACATGTAATAAGCCTCCTGCACTTCCATCGGAATACCGGCAGGATGGAAGTAAACGGGAACATCCAACTCTGCTGCTTTTTCAAAGATCGGAAAGAACTCTTCCTCATTATAGAAACGACCCTTATATCTTCCTGCCAATAGCACACCGCTAAAGCCAAGTTCTTTCACACATCGTTCAAGTTCCTTAGCTGCCGCCTCAGGAGCCGCCATTGGCAGGGTAGCAAATCCGGCAAAACGATCCGGGTGTTCTTCCATGTGCTGCTTCGTAATATCATTGGCAAGTCGGCAGATATTCACTGCTTCCTCCGCCGGAACAAGATCGGATACAGGAGAAGTCAGTGAAAGAACCTGCATGTCGATTTGATTCGCATCCATAAACGCAAGTCGCTTGTCAAAGTCCAAAAGTTCCTCTCCCGGAAATGCACGTTCCATCATAAACTTCATTGCCTCTGCCTGTTCCGGTGACGCCGGCTCCTGTTTTTTTCCAAATTGATTATTCAAATCCATAATACGTTTGTCCGTATAATGTTCCTCCAAAGTGATAATCTTCATACTGCCACCTCCAAAACTCTCTGAATATTCTATATTGTATATATTGCTGTATTCCCGGATTTCTCCTGTTATCTGATCTTGTATATCCGTCTGCTTTTTCCGGTTCTCACCGGCTATTTGATCTTATATGTCCGTCTGCTTTTTCGAATTCCTCTGGCATATTCATATTTCGGATATCCGAAGCCAACCACTGTCATAAAACGATGATTTTCCGGTATCTCCAGCATCATCATAACCTCTTTGTTCTTTGACAACAGTTCTGCAGAATACGTTGAAATGACTGTTCCCAGTCCATATGCGTTTGCAAGAAGTTCAAAATATGCAGTTGCGAGATTAATTTCCACAAGATCGCCATCCCGGAACCTCTCTCCGATTTCTTTGTGAGCAATGAACAGATGCGGTGCATCGTATATCCTCAGGCTGCTCAGATCATCTTCGTTTTCTTCTTCTAAAAAGCTCAATTGTCTGTTATTTCCAAAGACTGCACCATACACTTTTTTCATGGCTTCTCTTGAATAGACTACAGTAAAATCCAATCTCTGATTATTTCCCCCGGTCGGAACCACACTTACCGCTTCAAGAATCGCATCGATCGTAGTTGCATCTACATCTTCTTTCTTGAAGTCCCTGCACGACCGACGATACTTCATCAGCTTGGAAAGTTCGTCACCGATTGCAGGATCAGGTTTTTCCGATACCTCATCCGGTGATACGCCAAGAACAGTAATGGCTCCTGTCGGACATATTGCCAGACAGTGCTGACATCGCCAACATCCCTGCCAGCCAAACTTCGTCTGATCGACCATCACAGGATGTTTCTCTTCAAACCTTAAAACATCTCCCCCAACCATATTACCGGGACATACATTGAGACACATCCCACACCCGATACATTTGTCCGTATCCACCTTAAACCTTGCATTTCCCATACGCTTACTCCTCACTTAATCCCATCATTTTTTTCAAAAGCCTCACAAGCTCCTGCCGCTCCTCCAAAGACAATCTGTGTGTAAGTTCTTCCTCCAGTTTTCCTCCTACCGCTTCCAATTCCTCCTGCCTCTGCATTGCCTCTTTCGTTGGAACGATAAAACGGCTTCTCGCATGATTCGGATTTTCCTCATAGGTCACAAATCCTTTCTTTTCAAGATTCTGCACGATCCCGATAGTAGTTGGATGTGACATAGAGTAGTATTTTTCCAGATCAACGATACGAACTCCGTTCTCAGCTTCTTCGTAGAGATACTTCATAACCTTGTATTGCGCCGTAGTCAGATTATATTCTTCCAGAACAGCATTAGATATTTTATCAAATTCAAGAGCTGCCTTTTTAATCAGGATAGCTGATTTATCTAATTTCATGACTAACCTCCTCCTATATTGTAAAGGAATGCATACTTTGTGCATCTGCCAATTTGTCGGAATGCATTCTGAAAACAACTTTGTCCTTTGCGTTCCTCCTCTGTCATTTTCGTAGGATACTACCATTATATAGTAGGATGCGACGATTGTCAATGCAAATTTACTATTTTCTATTCTATCCCGGAAGATTGATGTTACAATTCACTCGTTAGCCAGTAAACAGTCACCGAATGTGGTATATGTCTGAACCAATGTCATGATGTCGGGGTCAAAGCTATGCTTCACAAAGTATATTCGTCAAGTTGCACATAAAATATGCATTTCCACTCAGTCAGGCTGAACGTTCCAGTAAGCCCATAAGATGAGAATCGTGTTCAGC
>CAJOPP010000079.1 GCA_905236365.1 uncultured Lachnospiraceae bacterium | reverse complement strand
CATAATCGGATAAATCAAAATATACCATGCTGCAACCAGTGTCAGGACCGTTTTGGACTGATCAGACAAAGAATGAAATGACACAATAAGCATAACCAGTGCCGCCAAAGAAAGCACGATACCAAAAATACCAGCAAACCTGCTATACACATGATACAATGTAAATTTAAAAATCTCTTTCGCTGTCATCTGCACAGAGAAAGTAATCTTCTCCTCTTCCATGCCATCTTCCTCACTTCTTATATAATCATAGAGAGTTGAATCCTCTTTCTCTCTAAATCCACACTTAATACTTTGACTTCTACAATATCTCCAACACTTACCACTTCCAAAGGATGCTTAATAAACTTCTTATTTGTAATCTGAGAAATATGTACCAATCCATCCTGATGTACACCAATGTCAACAAATGCACCAAAATCAATTACGTTACGAACTGTTCCTTTTAAAACCATGCCTTCTGTTAAATCTGACATTTCCAATACATCTGTACGTAAAATTGGTTTTGGCATCTCTTCTCTTGGATCTCTGGCCGGCTTCTCTAATTCTTTAAGAATATCATCTAATGTGACCGTACCAATTCCCAATTCTTCTGCCAATTGAGTACGGTTCTTTACCAGCAGAGATAGTCCCACTAATCCCTGGCTTGTAATATCCTTTGCTTCATAGCCTAACCGCTTCAATAATTCTGTCGTGACTTCATAACTTTCCGGATGAACACTTGTGGCGTCTAACGGATTGTCACCATCTTGAATACGCATAAAACCAGCGCATTGTTCAAAGGCTTTCGGTCCCAGTTTTGCAACATTCAACAGTTGCTTTCTATTTGTAAACTTTCCATGTTCTTCCCGATAGGCAACAATATTCTTTGCAATTGTCTTTGTGATACCCGAAACATATTCCAACAAAGAAGCTGATGCAGTATTCAGATCCACTCCAACCTTGTTCACGCAATCTTCCACAACACCTGTCAAAGCTTCACCTAACTTCTTCTGGTTCATATCATGCTGGTACTGTCCCACACCAATAGACTTTGGATCTATCTTAACCAATTCCGCTAATGGATCCTGCAATCTTCTTGCAATCGAAGCCGCACTTCTCTGCCCAACATCAAAATTCGGAAATTCTTCTGTAGCCAGTTTACTGGCAGAATATACGGAAGCACCCGCTTCATTCACAATAATATACTGCACCTTCTCCGGAATTTCTTTTAGCAGTTCCACAATCACCTGTTCCGATTCTCTGGATGCTGTACCGTTTCCGACAGAAATCAGGGTGATGCCGTATTTCTTAATCAATTCATGTACTTTCTTCTTCGCTTCTGCAATTTTCTTCTGTGGCTCTGTTGGAAATACTACAACCGTATCCAACACCTTGCCGGTAGCATCTACCACTGCCAGCTTACACCCTGTACGGAACGCCGGATCCCACCCTAACACTACCTGTCCTGAAATTGGCGGCTGCATCAAAAGTTGTTTGAGATTTTTCCCGAATACCGCAATCGCACCATCTTCCGCTTTTTCGGTCAGATCACTTCGAATCTCCCGTTCAATCGCACCTGCAATCAAACGCTTATAGCTATCCTCAATTGCCGCTTTTAATAATTCTGTCGTATTTGGATTCTCATGTATAATAATCTTCTTTTCCAAATATCCTAATATCCGCTCTTCCGGAGCTGTAATCTTCACCGTCAAAAACTTCTCTTTTTCTCCTCTGTTAATCGCCAGCACCCGATATCCTGCCGCCTTACTGATTGGCTCTTCAAAATCATAATACATTTCATAAACAGACTTAGCCTCTTCATCTTTGGCAACTGTTACGATTTTCCCCTCTTTCACTGTAATATCGCGGATATAGGTTCGATATTCTGCTTCATCGGAAATATTCTCTGCAATAATATCAAGTGCACCTGCAATTGCATCCTTGACAGTAAGAACTTCTTTCTCTTCTGAAAGAAATGCTTCCGCCTCCTGTTCCACCGACTTATCTGTTAACTGCAGATAAATCACATTTGCAAGTCCTTCTAATCCTTTTTCCTTTGCAATGGTTGCCCTGGTTCTTCTCTTTTGCTTATATGGTCTATATAAATCTTCAACTGCCACTAATGTCATAGCTTCTCTGATCTGCTGTTCCAATTCCGGTGTCAGTTTCTCCTGTTCTTCAATACTTGCAATAACTGTTTCTTTACGTTCCTCTAAATTCCTTAGATAATTCAGTCGCTCGTACAAATCACGCAAAATCTCATCATTCAGAGAACCGGTAACCTCCTTACGATAACGGGCAATAAAAGGTATGGTAGAGCCTTCATCAATCAACTTAATGGTTGCCTCTACCTGACTCACTTTAATTCCTAATTCTTTTGCGATCACATTTGCAATATTCATGTACTTAAACCTCTAACTTTCTTTTCTTATTTTGCATTGAATTAAACTCACAACTTTCGCATAGACCACCTTGCAATTAAGATATCTATTCCTTCCTGTTGCAAAAATAATTGTTACGATGCTTTATATTACTATACCATATAGGTTGTCCTATTGTTGGTACTATAACTCTAACTGTATCTTTTTGTTCTTGGCTTCAAACGCCCGGTACTGTACACCAGCCATATTAAACATCATTTTGGACGCCACAGTTGACTCCGTATCAGAATATTTATCAGATAAATAAACAATTTCTTTAATCCCGCTTTGTATAATCGCCTTCGCACATTCATTACACGGGAACAAGGTCGAATAACAGGTCGCTCCTGCCAATGAACCTCCACTGTAATTCAAAATCGCATTCAACTCTGCATGACAAACAAAAAAATACTTGTTTTCCAATGCTTTTCCATCTCTCCCCCATGGCATATCATCATCCTTGCACCCAGAAGGCATTCCATTATAACCAACAGATAGGATTTTATTATTCTCTCCAACAATACAGGCACCCACCTGTGTATTCGGATCTTTGCTCCTTTCTGCAGACAATAATGCTATCCCCATAAAATACTGATCCCAGCTCAGATAGTCTTTGCGCTTCATCCACATACCTCCCATTTATTCAGGACATTGCAACATACACCTTATGTACAGCACACCAACATTATTGTCCATAGTGTTTCAGTCCTCTGTTTTTTAACAAATCTGCCTTTTATCATACCATAAATCACAACACTACGCAAATAATCCGACAAAAAAATCCAAAGAGCAGTTGTCTTCCTTCCGCTCTTTGGATTTTGCAAAAGACTATATAATTCTTACCGCTGTTGTTGCAACATCTGCATATAATTCTGCATAAATTCTTTTCCGGTTGGGCTCATTAGAAATACGATTGTAACTATCGCAACTATCAAACCCAGAATAGAGCAAACCAATCCTGCGATTGATAAACCTGATTTCCGACCTTTTTTAATTGCAATAATGCTAAGCACTAAGCCAATAATTGCAAACAAACCGTTGCAGCATCCACATAATGAAATAATACCAAACACCAGTGAACAAATTTCTAACGCTCTACTCTGCTTTTCTTCTTCCATTTTTTACCTCCTTTTCCTCATCCTTTTATAAACAAAACAAACTATAATACCAACAAAGAAACAATGACACTAAAATTTTATATTCCCATTGCTTTATTTTTGTGGTAAATCAAAATCCAAGTAATAATTTTGATTTCTGCAGGCTTGTTTCATAAAACCACTCCCTAAGTTCCCATTTTGTCGTATTATTCTACTGCTCCAAAATAATCAACACTCACTTGAACAACTTTTTCATCCATCATATATATATATACTAAATATTCATTCATTGCTCCAGCTTCAAAGCTATAATATTCCAAGTCTTCATCTTTTTTATAATGAACATCTCCTAGCTTTTGTTCTAGTTCCTCTCTCGTATCGCCTGCCTTAATTCCATTAAAAAATTCTGTATTACCTTGATTACCAGATACATCAGATGACTGTATACTGACCACATCCAATTCTTTTATATCTATAGCAGTTTTCTCATCCTGCTTAGTTAAATCCAACGAAATTGATTCAGAATCTATATCAATATCCAATGAATAAAAATTATCTTCCTGAATCGCATCAATCAATTCTGACTTTTCTTCTTCTGCCTTGGCAGAAATATCGGTCGGCAAATCCTCCAATTTACAAGGTAACGAGATTTGTGTTCCATTTATGGATATTATCTTTACCTTTTCTGCCACAGAGGCATCATTCATTTCAGATTCATCTTCGCCGTATTCCTCATATTCATCATCAAGGCTCTGAGAATCAAACCCATCTGTCAATTCTGAAATATCGCTCGACTCCGAATCTCTGTTATAACTGCGTTCATATTCTCGTTGAAATTCTTCTGCAAAATCAGACCAGTTTTCTTTTCCGCCCGGAGTTATCGAATAAACTAATATTGCCATTGCGATAAGCAGACCGATAATAGAACAAACAAAGCCTGCAATCAAAATACCGGAGCGTTTACCTTTTACCAAAGCAATGATTCCCAAAACAAATCCTACAAATCCAAAAAGACCACCACCACAACAACACACGATAGAAAGAATACCAAATACCAGTGTACAGATATCCAATGCCTTGCTTTCATTTTCCGGTTGATCATACTGTATCTTTTTTTCACTATAAAAGGAATCATGCGAATCATAAGAAGAAGACTTACTCACATTCCACTCTGGTGTATATACGGGAGTTTCCTGCGGAGCTTCATAACTTGTATCCGTATTCAGCTCGCCAAATGTAACGCTGCTTAACCCTTCATTTTCTTTCTTTTCGTTTTCTTCCATACTCAATCCTCTCCATTATATGAATCTTTGTAACTGTTCAGGTAGCATTCCACATTTACTGCAAAATGCGTACGAAAGTGTATATTTTACGATACGGCAAGCATACTGGAATGTGCGTGAGCTCCATACCTATCGCATATCTACGAAGCATAGCTGTATAGATACGAATCTTTTATCCAAATATAAATTTACAGCAAAAAATTTTCAAACTATGATAACATATCAAATTTCTAACACTAAAAATGATACAATAACGGAACATAAATCCAAGATTGCCTCATGTGTTCTTGCTTCAAAATGCGTTTAAATTCATCCGCCATTTTCATCTGGACATTCCTGCATTCCACCAGAAAATTACTATTGAGAAGAAAATTGTCCCCGTTCCTCAGTAAATTTTCTTACTGCCATCTAAATTTTATTTAGAGGAAGGGAACATCTCCTGACAGTTATATATATTTTGTGTTTGATAATCAAATACCCCGCAACCTATTATCGGATTTTCAATCTTCCTGCATAATAACTACGAGGCATTTTTCACTAATCATCAATATTACTCAAGTATATTAGTTATCACCCAAGCCAAATTTATCATGAACTGCATTCATAGCTTTCTCTGTATATTTTTCATCAATCAATACAGAAACACGGATTTCAGATGTTGAAATCATTTTAATATTAATTCCCTCATCGTATAATGCTTCAAACATCTTTGCTGCAACACCGGCATTACTCATCATACCGGCACCGACAATTGAAACCTTTGCTACATTCTTCTCTACATCCAATTTCTCATATTCATGAAAATGTCTTTCGATAATCTCCACAGCTTCTTCTGCATTATCTACTGCTACTGTAAACGAAATATCCTTTGTCTTCTCACGTCCCACAGACTGTAAGATCATATCTACATTGATATTGTGTCTTGCCAAATGATTAAACAAGCGGAACGCCACACCCGGTTCATCCTTTAATCCTATCAACGCAACTCTTGCTGCATCCTTATCTGCTGCTACTCCGCTAACAAGCATTTTCTCCATTTTTGCATCCTCCTTAACAATGGTACCCTCTGAAGTATTCAAACTTGAACGAACAACCAACTGAACGCCCTGTTTCTTTGCAAGTTCAACTGAACGGTTATGTAAAACACCTGCACCTAACGTCGCAAGCTCCAACATCTCATCATATGTAATCTGCTCAAGTTTTCTTGCGTTCGGAACTTTACGCGGGTCAGCAGTATAAACACCGTCTACATCTGTGTAAATTTCGCATGCATCCGCATTAAGTGCTGCTGCAAGTGCAACTGCTGTTGTATCAGATCCTCCACGCCCTAATGTGGTATAATCATCAAACTTATTAATTCCCTGGAAACCGGTTACAATTACAATTTTTCTTTGGTCTAATTCTGCACGAATTCTTTCGCTATCTATTCTTTTCAATCTTGCATTGCCATATACAGAAGTAGTATGCATTGCTACCTGAAATGCATTTAAAGAAATAGCCGGAACCCCTAAATTGTTCATAACCATCCCCATCAACGCAACAGACATCTGCTCACCAATTGTATAAAGCATATCCATCTCTCGCTTTGGTGGATTCGGATTCATATCCTTTGCCATATCAATTAATTCATCTGTGTATTTACCCATAGCAGATAATACAACCACTACATCGTTTCCTTTTTTGTAGTCTTCGATACACCTATTCGCAACATTATACATTCTTTCTTTGTTTGCGACCGAAGTTCCACCAAACTTTTTTACGATTAACATTTGATTTGTTTCCTCCTACATGTTAAAGTCACCTAGCCTAGGTTACTACTTTTTAAGCAAATGGTCAATCATTTTTTTGCTTCTCTTATTTTAAAAGTCAACACGAATCACACTATAAACGTCATCAAACTTTGCAATTTGTTCTGCAAACCCGCCTTCTTTCATTGTTTCAGTAACAAATGCAAGTTCCCCGTTTATTTCCGGTACTTTTACATATAATACATTTCCAAATGCATTTTTGATTGCCGATAACTGTTCTTCCCCTAATCCTTTATCCCTCATGCGAACAAAAAATTTATTCGGCAAGTCTTCAAATTTGCCCAGTTTTGTCTTTTTCTCATCCCAAATTGTAGGAATATTTGAATCTTTATGTTTCGCCGCATCTACCACATCCGAAACAACCGCACTGGCAGTCGGCAGCTTACCGGCTCCTCTTCCATAAAACATCACATCATCCAATACGTTGCCGTGTACAAAAATACCATTAAATACCCCATTCACTCCTATCAACGGATGATTTTCTCCAATCATAACCGGTGCAACCATTGAATAGAACGTATCATCCACTTTCTTACTGGTTCCTAATAATTTTATAGATGCATTAAGTGCTTTTGCATACTGAAAATCTTTCTCTGTAATCTTTGTGATTCCTTCCGTATGGATATCCTCATAATCAACCTGTTCTCCTACAACCAAAGATGTTAGAATTGCAATTTTACGACAGGCATCATAACCTTCTACGTCCGCTTCCGGATTGCGTTCTGCATACCCCTTCTCCTGTGCATCCTTCAGTACATCCTCAAACGCAGCGCCCTTCTCTGCCATTTCGGTAAGGATATAGTTGGTCGTTCCGTTCAGAATACCGGTGATCTCTGTAATTTCATCCGCAGTTAATGAACTGTTCAACGGACGAATAATAGGTATTCCACCACCCACAGAAGCCTCAAATAAGTAATTCAACTGATTATTTTTTGCAATAGCTAACAGCTCAGCTCCATGTTTTGCAACCAGCTCTTTATTAGAAGTACATACACTCTTACCTGCAAGTAATGCCTGTTTTGTAAATGTATATGCAGGTTCTACACCTCCCATAACTTCTACAACAATATCAACTTCCGGATCCTGTAAAATAATATTAAAATCATGTACCAAAATCTCTTGTACCGGATCTCCTTCAAAATCCCGAAGATCCAACACATATTTTACATGAATTTCATCTCCAGCCCGCTTGTTAATGCTTTCCTGATTGGTGTTGATTACCTCTACCACACCAGAACCAACGGTACCATATCCTAAAACTGCAATATTAATCATAACTACCTCCTTCGTCTTATGCCTTGTTCTCTTCTTCATTCTCTGCAATCATTTGATCAATCATCACCCTTACATCATCAGACAATACTTTATCTGCATTGATTGCAATCACAATCTCTGAACCAATATGTAAAACTTCTTCCATAAAAATAGTTTCTTCATTGGATGCAACCTTTGGCATATGATTGATATTCTTCTTATCCATCTGTTCAATATCCAAAACTGCGTCTACTTCATAGGCAAGTAATGTACCAGAACTATTGGTTATCAACAGACTTTTTTCCGGATTCGTAATCTCTCGATTCATTCCAAACCGTTCCCGCAAACTGTATACCGGAATAACTGCTCCTCGCAAATTAATAATTCCCTTAATTCCCTCCGGTGCATTCGGTACCGGAATAATAAAATAATCATGTTCAATCCCATTGATGTACTTTAAATCCATTCCATACTTCTGACCATCCAGTTGAAACACAACATATTTCAATTCTTCCATAGGCTTACTCCTTATTCAAACTTATCCATTTTAAATAAGCATTCATAAATGGTTCCACATTACCATCTAACACACCATTTACATTGCTAACTTCAGTTCCGGTTCGGTGGTCTTTCACCATCGTATACGGCTGCATCACATAAGATCGAATTTGAGAACCAAATCCATTCTCTGTTACATCACCACGTATGTCATCCAGCTTTTCCTGATTTTCCTGCTGTTTCAACACATAAAGCTTTGACATTAACATCTTCATTGCTTTATCTTTATTCTGATGCTGAGAGCGCTGGTTCTGACACTGTACAACAATTCCGGTTGGTAAATGCGTAATACGAATAGCCGATGATGTCTTATTAATATGCTGTCCACCAGCTCCACTTGATCGATAGGTATCAATTCTCAAGTCCTCATCCCTAATATCCACCGAAATATCTTCTTCTATATCCGGCATTACATCACAGGAAGAAAAAGATGTCTGCCTTTTCCCCGCTGCATTAAATGGAGAGATGCGAACCAAACGATGCACACCTTTTTCTGATTTTAGATATCCATAGGCATTCTCACCGTTAATCTGAACTGTAACGGATTTTATACCTGCTTCTTCTCCTTCGAGATAATCCAAAATTTCCGTCTCAAAGCCTCTTTTTTCTGCCCATCGCGTATACATTCTAAAAAGCATCCCTGTCCAATCACAGCTTTCTGTTCCACCCGCTCCTGCATGAAGAGTAATCACTGCATTATCCTTATCAAATTCTCCCGATAATAAGGTTTGAATCCGGAGCGTCTCAAAGTGCTCTTTAAAATTTTCCAATAGTTCCTGAATCTCCGGAATCAAAGAGGAGTCATTCTCCTCATCTGCCATTTCAATCAAGACACCTAATTCTTCATACTCCTCAGCCACCGTATCAAATGCTGTCAGTGTATCTTTCAGATTCTTTACTGTCTTCATCACTTCATTGGATCGTTCAATATCATTCCAAAAATCAGGAGCTTCCATATCAGCTTCTAACTCAGCCACCTTATCTTTTTTGATAGGGATGTCAAAGTGAATCCCTCACTTCCTGTAATGGAGTTTCATACTGACCAAGTTCAAATTTGAATGCATCTGTCTCTATCACAGAATCACCTCTTTCTATTATTTAATCATAATTGCCCAGATACAGGTAATCAGGCATTTTTACCACAACACTGTTTATATTTTAATCCGGAACCACATGGACACAGATCATTTCTACCAATCTTTGCACTCTTTCTCTTAACCGGTTCCCTTGCCGCAGAATCATCTTTATTGGTTCCTGTAACTTTCGCGACTTCTTCTCTTTCTACTTTTTGTTCTACACGAACATGTAACATCGCCTTAACTGTCTCCTGCCGAATTCCAGCCGTCATTTCCTCAAACATATCAAATCCAACGAACTTGTATTCAACCAAAGGATCCCTCTGACCTAATGCGCGAAGACCAATTCCCTGACGCATCTGCTCCATGTCATCAATATGATCCATCCATTTGCGATCGATCACTCTAAGCAGGATAACACGTTCAGCTTCACGAATCATTTCCGGTTCAGGGAATTCTGTTTCTTTTTCTTCATACAGCTTTGTAACGGTCTCCTTCACATTTTGGATCAAATCCTTCTTCTGAATCTTTTTTAGATCCTCTTCACTTAACTGAATCTTCTCAATCGGAAATACATCCAACAGTTCCTGATTCAGAGCCTTCATATCCCATTCAGAAGGCTCTAAATCTTCTAAAATATTGCGATTAATAATCTCCTCAACTGTTTCGTTCATCATTTTAAAGATCACATCACGCATATTTTCGCCATCGAGTACGCGTCTACGCTCTTTGTAGATAACTTCTCTTTGCTCATTCATAACCTGATCGTAATCCAATAAATTCTTACGGATTCCAAAGTTATTATTCTCAATCTTTTTCTGAGCCTTCTCAATAAAATTGGTAATCGTCTTATGACGAATCTCTTCTCCTTCATCAATAGACAAAGATTGGAACATCGCCATTGCACGTTCAGAACCAAATAACCTCATCAAGTCGTCTTCCAAAGAAAGATAAAACTTAGACTGTCCAGGATCACCCTGTCGTCCGGAACGGCCACGCAACTGATTGTCAATACGACGGGATTCATGGCGCTCTGTACCGATAATGCGAAGACCACCCAATTCTTTGACACCTTCGCCCAGTTTAATATCCGTACCACGTCCAGCCATATTGGTTGCAATAGTAACCGCATTCATCTGTCCTGCCTGTGCAACAATCTCTGCTTCCATCTCATGGAACTTTGCATTCAATACCTTGTGTGGAATATGTTTTTTTGTAAGAAGCCTGCTGACTTCCTCTGAAGAATCTATTGTAATTGTACCAACCAATACCGGCTGTCCTTTACGATAACAGTTATTGATATCTTCTACAATTGCATTCAGTTTTTCCTTCTTTGTAATGTAGATAGAATCATCTTCATCAATTCTGGCTACCGGGAGATTTGTCGGCACTTCAACAACATCCATTCCATAGATTTCCCGAAATTCATTCTCCTCTGTAAGAGCCGTACCTGTCATACCTGCTTTTTTCTTGTATTTATTAAAGAAATTCTGGAATGTAATGGTTGCAAGCGTCTTACTTTCTCTTCGAACTTTGACATTCTCTTTTGCTTCAATTGCCTGATGGAGACCATCTGAAAACCGTCTTCCCGGCATTACACGTCCGGTAAACTCATCAACAATTAACACCTCATTGTCCTTAACAATATAATCCTTATCCTTAAACATCAGATTATGTGCACGCAGTGCCAAAATAATATTATGCTGAATCTCCAAATTTTCTGAATCAGCAAGGTTTTCAATATGAAAGAAATCTTCAACCGCCCTTACTCCCTGTGCAGTCAGCATCACCTGCTTGTCCTTCTCATTTACAAGGAAATCTCCATCCTCCTCAATATCGATTCCCATGATTGCATCCATCTTGGAGAGTTCACCATCTCCCTGTCCGCGTGTCATCCTTCTGGCTAAAAGATCACACATTCTGTATAGCTCTGTTGACTTACCGCTCTGACCTGAGATAATAAGCGGAGTTCTCGCTTCATCAATCAATACCGAGTCTACCTCATCCACAATTGCGTAATGAAGAGAACGCTGAACCAGCTGTTCCTTATAAATTACCATGTTATCTCTTAGGTAATCAAATCCCAATTCGTTGTTCGTTACATAAGTAATATCACTATTATAGGCTTCTCTTCGCTCTTCATTGGTAGAACTGTTGAGAATCACTCCTACTTTCAATCCTAAAAATTCATGAATCTGACCCATCCACTCAGCATCACGCTTTGCCAGATAATCATTGACTGTAACGATATGGACGCCCTCTCCTTCCAAGGCATTGAGATAAGCGGGAAGTGTTGATACCAAAGTCTTACCTTCACCGGTTCTCATCTCCGGAATTCTTCCCTGATGCAACAAGATACCGCCCATGAGCTGAACCCGGTAATGCTTAATTCCTAGTACTCGAGATGCAGCTTCCCGAACCACCGCATACGCTTCAACTAAAATATCGTCTAAGGTTTCACCTTCTGCAAGACGCTTCTTAAGTTCATCCGTTTTTGCTTTCAATTCCTCATCACTTAAAGCCTGCATGGATTCATCTAAAGCTTCTATCTGGTCAACCAATGGTGTAATCCGCTTAATCTCCTTTTCACTATGTGTTCCAAACACTTTTTCGAAAATACTCATCTTAACACTCCTATTACTTAAAGATAATCATATGAATCTCATTCTAACATCATTCGAAGCAAAAGTAAAGGGTTGCCGTCGGCAACCCTTATAACTTCTTATTAACTTCTTATTATATTAACATTCCGGTTCAATTAAACCGTATGTATTCCCTTTCCTCTTATATACCACATTTACTTCATCCGTCTCAGAATTACGGAAAACAAAGAAGTTGTGCCCCAACAAATCCATCTGTACACATGCTTCTTCCGGATCCATTGGTTTTACTGCAAATCTCTTACTTCTTATAATATTAATCTCATCATCATCCGGAATATCTTCCTCAATAAAGGACTTTTGGAAAAACGCTGCACTCTGCGCCTGATCCACCAGTTTCTTCTTATGTCTGGAAATCTGACGTTCAATCACTTCCGTCACAAGATCAATCGAAACATACATATTGTCACTAACCTGTTCTGCACGAATAATATTCCCTTTAATTGGAATTGTCACCTCAATCTTCTGCCTATCCTTCTCAACAGAAAATGTTACCTGCACTTCTGTATCTTCATTAAAATATTTTTCAAGTCTATCCAACTTGTCATAAATGGCTGACCGCAATCCTTCTGTAATGTCAATATTCTTACCACTAATAATATACTTCATACTCTGTCAACTCCTTCTCTGTCTAAATTTGTAATCAATCAGAATTGATTACCAATTCGATCAGGAACACGCTGGTACTCCCAACCTATCATTCAATATAGTCAACCTTTGCCCCATCTCCCACGAAAGGGTTAATATCACAGTCTATGCCTGTCCCTTCCGTATCAGCTAACTATATAAGTATTATACCATATTCTGCGTTTTTTTCAATCTATATGTAAAAATAAGATTTGATTTTTTCAAATAATTTACCTTAAATATCTGTCAATTCAATACTTTTTTTTTCATTATTCGACATTTAAATTGTCAATTCTTTTTTCAAAGAAGAATTTTTTCAGCACATTTCACAGAACGTACATTCCTCTATTTTTTTAATTTACTTTACCTAATTTGCTATTTTCAATGTGGATAATGTGGATAACTTTGTGTATAACTCTATTTTCCACACTTTTTTTCCCCATTTCAATGTTCAAAACTAGGTTTCATAATCACTTTACATAATATTTACGTGTTCGCATCTTTAAATAAGTCAACTTTTTTGTGCATTTTCTCCAAACCGTTTTCCTTGGTTATTAATTAAATGTTAAGAAAATTTTAAAACAAATAAATAGTTGTTCATCAACTTATATTCATCATCATACAAGAAATTACACAGATCAAAGAATTCACAATCGAACCTGTGCACCAAGTGTGCTCACAAAGCAACATTCTCCTTATATTGTGCGTATGCATCTTCGCAAAACTTTTTTGTATAACAGGAAATCCTGTTGAGTTTCCTATTATGCAAAAAGCGGGTTCATCTGAACCCGCTTTTCATATCCTCTATTGTCATCGTAATGCTATTCTTTTATTTCCAAAGACCTTCAAGTACTAATCAATCCCAAATAACTCTTGCTGCCGCACATGGAGTACGGTATCCAACACTAGATATAATAATTCCAGTAGTACTACTACTAGCATGTACAACCTGTCCTCCACCAATATACATGGTAACATGTCCTATTGATCCATCCGATCCCCGATAGAATAGTAAATCTCCCGGCTGAATGGAATCAAGACTTACACTAGACAATCCATCCATCTGTGCACCTGCTGTTCTTGGAATTCCATAACCGAAATGTGCATATACACTCATTGTAAACCCTGAACAATCCGTACCGTTTGTAAGACTTGTACCGCCATACACATACGGATTGCCTAAGAACTGAAGTGCATAATTGACAACCTCCTGTCGCTTTGTACTTGTCATCTCTGCATACCTTGCTGCCTCTTCCGCCTCTTTCTGTTTACGAATTTCCTCTTCCTCTGCCACTGAGATTGCATGTGAAAATCCATATGAAATTTCTACATACTCAGACGATACATATCCTTCAATGTCAGAATCAACTTTGATATATGTCCAACCATCTATCTCATCATCTGTCGGAATCACTTCATAGGATTCTCCCTCTGGAATCTGTGTCAAACAATCCGCCGCTTCATCCTGTTCCGAGCGAACATTCAACGTAACTGTATTCACTTTTGCCACCTTCGGACAAGTCTCTTCCGCATATGCACCAGCT
>CAJOPP010000078.1 GCA_905236365.1 uncultured Lachnospiraceae bacterium | reverse complement strand
TCCGGATTATGCGGCAGAACTAACGAAGATTATCCGGGATACGTTTCGACAGGGTGGAAATGTGGTTATTCCATCCTTTGCAGTAGGCAGAACACAAGAACTTCTATATTTTATCAGGAAGATCAAGTATGAGAACATGCTTCCTGAGTATCCGGATTTTGATGTGTATGTGGATAGTCCGTTAGCGATTGAGGCGACCAATATATTTCATCGGAATGTAGAGAGTTGTTTTGATGAAGAAGCTATGGAACTGATTCGTCAAGGCATCAATCCAATATCTTTTCCGGGTCTGAAAACTTCCATTACCAGTGATGATTCCAAGGCAATTAATTTTGATATGAAACCAAAGGTTATTATTTCTGCTTCAGGTATGTGTGAGGCGGGACGTATCCGACATCATCTGAAACATAATCTTTGGAGAAAAGAATGTACGATTTTATTTGTAGGATACCAGGCACATGGAACATTGGGAAGAAGTATCTTAGAGGGAGCTCCAAGTGTGAAGCTCTTTGGAGAGAATATCGAAGTCTGTGCAAGAATTGAGAAATTAGATGGAATCAGTGGTCACGCAGATCAGGAAGGCCTTTTAAAATGGTTGCATTCCTTTGATACCAAACCTAAGGTGTTTGTAGTTCATGGAGAAGATATGGTCTGTGAAAGGTTCAAAAAACTGATTCAGGAAGAAGGATATGAAGCAGTTGCCCCATTTTCCGGAGCAGAGTTTGATCTGGCAACCAATGAACTGATCTTTATGGGCGTTCAGACGAAGAAGGTGAAAATTAGTCAGAAAGCATTTCGGGCACAGACCATATTTGACCGTCTGGTGGCTGCCGGTAACCGCCTGCTTACGGTAATTGCTCATAACAGAGGAGGAGCTAATAAGGATCTGATACGATTTACAGATCAGATCAACAGTCTGTGTGATAAGTGGGATCGATAATTTGCATTGGATATTTTTCTTTGAGTTTTGACTACAGTCCTTCTACCTGCTGTTTTATAAGTATAAATCGACTGTGAACGGTAATAGAGTAGGAAAGAGATGCAGAAATTTGTAATATTCAAGACTCGCTTGCGAGTCTTGGCGCGGGATTTGTTTCAGCTATGCTGACATATTTCATATGCAAATTCCGCGAGGATGTGCATCTGCAACAAAATTTAAGACAGTGTTCTAAAGTAAGAGTTCATAAAAAACACTAAGGTATAATTGAGATCCATTTTATACCTTAGTGTTTTTTGTTCGATATTCGTATCTATTCAGCTATGCTTCCGTGATAACATTATAATCATAAGTATGATTCTGAAAATATTATTTTTCGGAATCAAGATGTTCAACTGGCAGATAAACAGGAAGTCCGTTCCTATAGTGTACATCTGGTTCTCCAACGATAAGGGGTGCCATGTACGCTAATAGTTCAGGAGTGATATCATTTCCGTCTTCATTGATCCATTCTCTTGGAATTGACTTAGCTTCGTTGGCAATAGCATCAATATCTGCTGTCGCAATGGACACCTTATATGGTGAATTGGATTCCCGTTGTAAGGTAAGCATGCATCCTGTCTTGCCTTCAATGGAGCAGGTGACTCCTTGACTGCCTAAAGAAAAAGATTCTTCTAAATCAGTCAGTGAAGCAAGGTGGGAGGCACAACGTTGCAGCACATTCACTTCGATAGAACGTACTTTGACATTGATAGCTTCTTTTACGATATATTCCAGACATTTGCCTGTTCCACTAAGCTGGGAATGACCAAACTGATCCGTTGCACCGGAGGAGGCACTGATATAATGTCCGTTCTTATCACGTATGCCCTCAGAAACGGCAATAATGACATTGTTACGTTTTTTTAGCTGTTCTTTTACGTCTCTAAGAAATTGTTCCTGATCGAAAGCTATTTCCGGTAAATAAATCAGATGGGGTGCACTATTGTATGAATTTCTGGCAAGGGCAGAAGCAGCAGTAAGCCACCCGGCATCTCTTCCCATGATTTCTAAAATGGTAACACTTTTGACACTGTAAATAAAAGTATCGTGTGAAACTTCCAATACTGAGGAAGCTATATATTTGGCAGCGGATCCATATCCGGGAGTATGATCGGTCATACACAAATCATTATCGATAGTCTTTGGAATTCCGAGAATACGAATGTCACTGCCGATTTGCTTACCATAATGGCTTAATTTTAAGACTGTATCCATGGAATCGTTGCCGCCGATGTAGAAAAAAGCTCCAATGTTATATTTTTGAAATTGGTTAAATAAAAAAGCATAGGTCGCATCGTCATCTTCATAGTCCGGAAGTTTGTAACGACAGGAACCTAGGTACATGGCAGGACTGATTTTCAAAGTATTGATAAAATCGGGTTTCTTTTCAACCTGTTCGCTAAGATTTATGAGTTTATCCTCTAAAATGCCTAGTATTCCGTAAAGAGAACCATAAATTGTATCATATGTATCACTTTTGATTGCTGCATCGACAATACCTGCCAATGATGCATTGATAGCAACGGTTGGTCCACCAGACTGGGCGACAATAATGTTTTTCTTTGACATGGAAATTCTCCTTTGAAATTATGTGGTCAAAATCCGTTTTTTACATAATAGATTAAGACCAACATGTTAATAGTTATGAAACACTGATTTAATGATACTGTAAACAATGTTAAAATTCAAGCAATATTTTCTTGTAATTTTTTTTGTTTTATTGTATAATTTATTTAAATTTAAGAAAAGATAAGAAGTAGAACTTCTGGGGTGTACGACAACTCCTGTGATTTTGAACCTACATTTTTTTTCAGGGATACCGATATTTATACGTGGATGTCAGGCCGGCTTCGACTGGAAGGCAGAGACTTATGTGAGGAAGCCCACCTAGCATGGCTAGGACTCAAAATGCAGGAAACGGCATCTCCGGTTGTTCTACTTAAGAAAATAATACAAAAGATAGTGCATGCAAAGGACAAGGGTGATAGAGTTTACATTAGAGGATTTTTAATCTACAAGAGAAATGATCAGATGCCAATGAGGTTAAGTGATTTACGTAAGAACATTTGAATGCACGGCAGAATCTATAAGATACAAAGGATTTGTAGGATACAACAGAGTTTATTAGTAACAAAAGATTTGTTAAGATACAGATGATTTTACATAGTACCAAAGAGAAGAAAGCAGCGTTAGACGACAGAGAGTATTCACTAAGTCTGGCAGCTGCTTTTCTTAATGAGATAAGAAGGAGAACATGATGGGTAGACAGAAAAAAAAAG
>CAJOPP010000077.1 GCA_905236365.1 uncultured Lachnospiraceae bacterium | reverse complement strand
TATGAAATATGTCAGCATAGCTGACGCAAATCCCGAACCAAGACTCGCAAGCGAGTCTTGAATTTACGATGCAACAGGCATACTGGAATGTGCACCAGCACAATGCCTGTTGTGTATCTGTTCAGCCCTGCTGAATAGATACAATAATTTCTGGACATCATTCTCCGTATGGGATGCAGCATGTCATTACCGATTCTCACCGGGTGTCGGAAACGGTTCAAAGAAATATCTTGGTTCTACGTCTAACTCCCTGCTAATGTTGAATAATAATTCCAAGGAAAAGGATTGGGAATTATTTGAGTTTTCAATCCGGCTTAAATAGGAACGAGAAACATGGACACGTTTTGCTAATTCTTCCTGTGTAATTTTGGCACGTTTCCGATAAAAGGAAATGTGTTCTCCCAGCTCTACATAAAGGTCGCGATTCTCAAATGCCGGGTAAGTAGATTCGTATTCGAGATTCATTTTTAACCTCCTCATTTGTATATAAACGTAAAACGAAAATCACAATAAAAGTATAAATAAGATAAAAGTAAAAATACACAAATGTTAACTCAGAGGTAAATAATGGTAACATGCAGTTGACATTTTGTGAGAGCTGGTAATATTTGCAATAACGTGATAAGATAAAAAAAGCATAAAAGTGAAATAAGGCAGAGAAATTTTACAGAATACAGATAGAAATGAGGATTTACTATGGAACGGGAAGGTGTCGTTTCAAAAATTATATTTAAAAATGATGATAACCAGTATGTGGTATTTGCAGTCGAGACGTCGGATGGGGAGGACGAAACCTTTGTGGGTTATCTGTCCGGGATAGAAGAAGGGATGTATATTCTGGCAAAAGGAGAATATGTAGACCATCCAAGTTATAACCTGCAATTCAAAGTTTCAGAATATGAAGTAAAAATGCCCGATGACTTAGTCAGCATGGAACGGTATCTGGGATCCGGCGCCATCAAAGGGGTGGGCGAGATCATGGCAAAGCGCATTATCAAGAAGTTTGGAACAGATACTTTCCGGGTAATGGAGGAAGAACCGGAACGTTTAGCAGAGATCAAAGGAATCTCGGAGCGCAAAGCAAATGAGATAGGAGTTCAGTTTATCGAGAAACAGGCCATGCGGGAAGCATTGATGTTCCTGTCGGAGTTTGGTATCACGCCGAATCTGGCAGTGAAGATTTTTAATGAATATGGTCAGAAGATGTATACCATTGTCAAAAAAAATCCCTATCAGATTGCAGAAGATATCAGTGGGGTGGGATTCAAGATCGCAGATTCCATTGCGGCAAGAGCGGGGATTGGAATGCAGTCGGACTTCCGGGTGCGGGCAGCACTGATCTATACCTTGAACCAGGCAACCGGATTGGGACATCTCTATCTGCCAAAGCGGCTGCTGATGAGTTGGACCAGTCAGCTGCTGGCACAGAGCAGTGGAAAGCAGCAGGAGAATTATGGTCAGGATACATATGGTCAGGATCCGTATGGAATCGAAACAAATCCGTTTGCCGTAGAAGAGTCTGTGATTGAAACCCAGCTGATGAATCTGCAGGTGGAGGGAAAAGTCGTGTTCCGGGAGAGGGATGGTGAGATTATTGTTTATACATCCCAGCATTATCACAAAGAGCTGGATGTGGCACGAATGTTGTTAGAGACCAAATCCACTGTGGGGATTCCGGGCGATTCCCTTGACAAGACCATCGCTTCCATTGAAAAAATGGAAAAGATCGAGTTGGATGAACAGCAAAAAGAAGCCATACGGCAGGCTGCAAGGCAAGGTCTGCTTGTGATTACAGGAGGACCGGGTACAGGTAAGACCACGACCATCAATGCAATCATTAAGTATTTTGAGATGGAGGAACTTGACATATTGCTGGCTGCCCCTACCGGGCGTGCTGCCAAACGAATGACTGAGGCGACCGGATATAAGGCACAGACGATACACAGATTGTTGGAATTGAATGGCGGGGTGTCGGAGGAGAACGGCAATTCCGGTATCCGCTTTGAGCGCAATGCCTCTAATCCTCTGGAAGCAGATGTGGTCATCATCGACGAGATGTCCATGGTGGATTTGTCACTGATGCATGCCCTCCTGCTGGCGATTATGCCGGGTACCCACCTGATCCTGGTAGGAGATGAGAAGCAGCTTCCTTCTGTGGGAGCAGGAAATGTACTAAAGGATATTATCCGGTCCGGATGTCTTCCGGTGGTGGCGCTTTCCCGGATCTTCCGGCAGGAGGAAGGAAGTGCTATCGTGGAAAATGCTCACAAGATCAATAAGGGTGAGCCAATCCGGATGGACAACAAGAGTAAGGACTTTTTCTATCTTCCGAGAACGAGTACAAAGGATGTGGCAACTGAAGTAGGGCTGTTGCTGACAAAGAAACTGCCGGGATATGTAGGCTGTACGGGGCAGGAAATTCAGGTACTCACTCCGATGCGCAACGGGGAACTTGGCGTTGGCAACCTGAACGTGGAACTGCAGCGTGCCTTAAATCCGTCAAGTGTCCACAAGAAAGAGAAGGAATTGAACAATGGAACCATCTTCCGGGAGGGGGACAAGGTGATGCAGATCCGGAACAACTATAAGATGGAGTGGTGCATTTACAGTGAAAAAGGCCGGTTCAAAGTGGAAGAAGGCGTGGGCGTATTCAATGGTGATATGGGTGTCATTCGGGAAATCGATGACTATAATGAAGAAGTCGTGGTATTGTTTGATGATGAAAAAGAGGTGCGCTATCCCTACAATCTGCTGGATGAGCTGGAACTTTCCTATGCGATCACGATCCACAAATCCCAGGGAAGCGAATATCCTGCAGTGGTATTGCCGCTCTTTAGCGGTCCGAGAGTGCTGATGAACCGGAACCTGTTATATACAGCAGTGACCCGGGCAAAGCAGTGCGTTGTGATTGTGGGAAACGGACGCCTGGTGGAGAGCATGATCCGGAATAACGATGAGCAGAAGCGGTATTCTTCATTGGATGTACGACTGCAGGAGATGGAGGAGAGTGGGTTTTAATCATTCGTTTTGCAAAGTGCAAAGAATGCAGAGAATCTGGAAGGCATGGAGTCGAATCTGCGGGATACTGACATGGCGAAGGAGATGGTAGAGATGAGCAGGAATGATATTCTGTCACAGGCTGCTCAAGCTATGCTTGCTCAGGCAAATAAGCAGAATGATGCTGTTTTGTCATTGTTACAGTAAAGAATGGTCGAGGTTTTATAAGGAAGTCAGAGAATGAGTGAAAACATTTTGTTAGATTTATTATACCCAAGGCATTGTCCAATCTGCAAGGAAATCAGACCGTATGGGAAAGGCAGTGTGTGCCGGGAGTGCTTTGGAAAATTAAAAAGAGTAGAACCGCCTTATTGTATGAAGTGTGGAAGAACGTTAGAGCAGGAAGAAGAGGAGTACTGTCAGGATTGTCTGAAGATTCCCAAGCATTACAAGCGGGGATTTCCCGTGTTTTTCTATAAGGATCCGTTAAAAGAGGCATTGTATGATTTTAAATATAAGAATCAGAGAGACTATGGAGCCTTTTTTGCGGGATGCATGTATGAGCAGTATAGCGAAGAATTTAAGAGGCTTTCAATTGATGGCATTGTGCCGGTTCCAATCTATCGGAGCCGGAGAAGAAAAAGAGGATATAATCAGGCAGAGATTCTGGCTCTGCAGTTGGGAAAACGGTTGAATATCCCCGTCTATCCCCATTATCTGGAACGAATCGTTGATACCAATCCACAAAAAGAATTAAATGATAAAGAAAGAATGAAAAATTTAAAAAATGCTTTTAAAATAGGACAAAATAAGATAAAATTAAATCAGATACTATTGGTGGATGATATTTATACATCCGGTGCTACGGTGGAAGCGTGTACGGGGGTATTGCTGGTAGCGGGAGCAGAGGAAGTTTATTACACCAGTGTAGCGATTGGAAAGGGATATTAGAATGTCTCGGATTTTTGCTTATGATTCGATGGATTCGAGAAGCATTTCCCTGAAAAGGAATGGGAGCAGTGGCAGATGCATTGTATTTTTCAGTAAGCATTTGAAGGTAAGGGATTTAGAAATGGGTATACGGATAGGAGGGATTACATTATGGAAGTAAGAACATGCAAAGAATGTAAGAAGTTATTCAATTATTTGACAGGAGCGCCAATCTGTCAGGCATGTAAAGACAAATTAGAGGTTAAGTTCCAGCAGGTAAAGGAATATGTCAGAGAGAATCCAAAGGAAGGAATCAATGAGGTGGCAGAAGCCAATGATGTATCCGCAAACCAGATCAGACGTTGGATCAGAGAGGAACGGTTGTCTTTCTCGGATGATTCAGATATCGGTCTTGATTGTGAGAGCTGTGGCAAGATGATCAAATCTGGACGCCTTTGTCAGGCATGCAAGGATAAGCTGTTGGGAAATGTGGAGGATATGTACAAAGGTGAGGAATCCATTGTTGCAAGGAAGCACAGAGAAGCTGCAAGAATGCGTTTTATTGATCAGGAAGCAAAATGATGTGCGGTTGAGGAACTGCGCAGTAATCGTTATTTAAAGAGGATGCGGACGACCGCATTTCCTTCCATCAGGGTAGGAAATGCGGTTTTCTGTATTTTAAGTATAATGTTTTGCAAAAAGCAGCCGATATATTTATTGAATCCAAATTGTAGACGGATTTAATATGTTCGGTTTTTTATCAGACCGGAGACTGGGAGGAAGGTGTAACTATGCGAATCGGAGCATACAATCAGATTAGTTCTGTATATGGTACACAATCTGTGAAGAAGAGTTACAGTTCTGGTACAACAGGTGCCGCATCCGCTAAGGATCAGATTTCATTTTCATCCGTAGGAAAGGATTTACAGACTGCAAAAGCAGCTCTTAGTAATGTTCCGGATATACGGGAAGACAGAGTGAAGAGATTACGTGAGAGTATTGCGAATGGTACCTATCAGGTTAGTGCAGAGAGTTTTGCGGATAAGATTATCGCAGCATATGATGCAAGAACCATTTAGTTCCGGAAGCGTTGCTTCCGGGACTAAGCGTTTCTACACTTGGAAAGGAATCCGATACGGGCTGATCTGTGTTCCACTGATCAGACTGTTGTAGGAACATCAGAATAGGAAGAAGATATTGGAGAACATTTGATCAATGTGAAGGAGAATCAGATGGCAAGCTTAATTGAGAATTTGATTTCGACTCTTGAAGAAGAGAGCAGGTTATATGAAGAACTGACCAAAGAGTCGCTTAACAAGACGCCGGTTATTGTAGCCAATGATTTGCAACGTTTACAGGAGGCAAATACAAGAGAACAGAAGGTTGTAGATGAGATAACAGCGGTGTCCCATAGAAGGAATCAGGCATTAGAAGAGATAGCAACTGTATTGGGCAAGGATGCGAAAACAATCACTGTTTCTGAGGTCATTACGATGATGGAGAAGCAGCCGGAGTTTCAGCATCCTTTAATTGTTCTTAGGGATAAGATGACCAGGCAGGTGGAAACACTCAGACAGGTGAGTATCCACAATCAGGAATTATTGCAGGAGTCTTTGGAGATGACGGAGTATTCGATCAATCTGATCCAGTCGCTCAATCAGGCTCCGGAGACAGCAAATTATAACAAGGGTTCCTATAGTGGAATCACGTTGGGAAGCACGCGACCTTCCTTTGATACAAAACAATAATATGATTGTTTATATAGAAAAAGGATTTGTGCCAAAAGGAAGAAAACAAATTGTGAAGTGATTTTCAGTATGTACGAATCCGGAACGAGAATAGGAGAGGAGGAGAAGGATATGCCAGGAACTATGAGTGGTTTTTATGTCGGAGTTTCCGGTATGCAATCAAATCAATATGCCCTGAATACTACGGCACACAATATCACTAATGCAGAAACAGAAGGATATTCCAGACAACAGGTTCTCCTTGCTGATATTGCGTATGTGAATGTAGGAAAGAGTGCGATTGGTAATAATCAGTCTGGTCTGGGAACCAGGATTTCAGATGTGAGGCTGGTCCGGGATACGTTGGTCGATCGCTCTTATCGTGCAGAATTTGGAAGACAGCAGTTTTATCAGACCAAGTATGATGTGGTATCGGAAGTGGAACAGTTTTTTGGAGAGATGGAAGGGAGCAGCTTTCGTACCTATATGCAGAATTTCTGGTCTGCAGCAGAAGAACTTCAGAAGGAATCCAACAGTATTGTAACAAGAAGTTCTTATATTGCAACAGCGGTTACGTTTATGGAGCAGGCGAATGAGATTTATGGACATCTCACGAACTATCAGAGAAATCTGAATAAGGAGATTGAGGATAAGGTAGATCGTATCAATGAGCTGGCTCAGAATATATTTGATTTGAATGTGAAGATTGCAAGTGTCGAGGCTGGCAATATAGAGAGTGCCAATGACTATCGTGATCAACGGGATATGGCATTGGATGAACTGAGTGGTCTGGTCTCGATTAGTTATAAAGAGAGTAATAACGGTATGGTAGAGGTATATGCAGAACATCGGTCGTTGGTGGATATGAGCCGAGTCTATACCATGGATGTGAGGAAAGTCAGTGATTCCTGTGACTATGAGATTCCGATCTGGGTGGATGACCAGGAGGATATATTTAATCTGTTTGCTCCTCCAAATGCTGAGGACAAGACAGATACCGGTTCCTTGAAAGGAATCATTTTATCAAGAGGTGACTGGGTTGCCAGATATACGGATATTCCGGTTGCACCGGAGGCTCCGGTCCGTCCGGTACGGTCTGACTTTGAGACGAATGCGGATTATAATGATGCGGTGGCAGGTTACCTGACAGAATACGAAGCGTATCAGGATGAATATGCGGAGTATACAGAAGCAAAGGACTATTATAACTCGTATCTGGAGCCTTATACCGTCAATAATATGATTGCACAGTTTGACCGGCTGATCCATGGAGTTGTCACAAAGATCAATGATATCCTTTGTCCGAATACGGATTTGGAGATTATTGATGACTATGGTAATATCCGGACGATTCGGGTGTTGGATGAAGAGAAAGCCGGATATGGAATGGGTGCAGAGAATTTTGAGCAGGGGACAGAGCTGTTCCAGCGTAATAGTGTGAACCGTTATACGGAACAGGAAGTGACCTTATCAGATGGAACAGTTAAGACAGTCCGGATTTTTAATGAGGAGAATGCAGACGATTATTTGTCCCTGTATACGCTTGGAAATATGGAAGTCAATGACGCATTATTGAAGAATCCGAGTCTTTTACCGCTTACCAATGCCATGCATGAGGAGCTACAGGATGTGGCAGATCAGTTGATTCATATGTGGGAAGAAGATTTTGCAAGTATTGGTCCGAACAGCCTTGTAGTCAACAATTTTATGGGATATTACAAGGATTTTGTCGGAGATTTTGCCAACAAAGGTATGATGTATGAAGGAATTGCAGAGTCTCAGGACAAAACGATTGTGGAGTTAGAGAATCAGCGGCAAATGGTACTGGGAGTGTCGACAGATGAGGAATTAAGTAATCTGATCAGGTTTCAGCAGGGCTTCAATGCATCTTCCAGATACTTTACGGTTGTATCGGAGATGGTGGAGCATTTGCTCAATAAATTAGGATAATAAATCTCGGGCATTTAGGAGCCGATAGAAGGGAAGTGGGAATATGCCATCAACATTTTTAGGATTGAACACAGGATTATCAGGACTCAATTTTTATCAGAATAGTTTAAATACAGCAGCACACAATATTTCCAACGCAGATGTGAAGGGATATTCCAGACAGGTAGTAACTGCCCGGGCGTCCCAGGCAGTTCGTGTCCATGCTGCATATGGTATGATGGGAACCGGTGTTGAGACGACCGGAATCGAGCAGCTTCGGAATACTTATTATGACACGAAGTATCGTAGTGCTATCACCAAGTATAATGAGTATGAGGCGGTGAATGAGCAGTTATCCCAGCTGGAGACCTATCTGAACGAGATGCAGTCAGAGTCTGGTTATACGAAGCTGCTTGCAAAACTGAATGGTGCTTTACAGGATCTTTCCTCCAATCCGGCGGATGCTTCCAATCGTACAAAGTTCATCCAGGCAGCCAACAATTTTACGGATTTTGTGAATGAGATTGCGACAGATTATCAGAATACACAACAGGATATCAACAATGAGATCGCGATTCATGTGGATACGATCAATTCCATTTCTTCCCAGATCTATACATTGAACCAGCAGATCATGAACATTGAGACCAGAGGTGGAAATGCCAATGATCTGAGAGACCAGAGAGAGAATCTGGTGGATCAGCTTTCGGAGCTTGTGACGGTGACGGTAACGGAAGCACCGTTGATGTATGGGTATGGTGAGAACGCAGTAGAATCGGGAGCGACCCGGTATGAAGTGCGTATCGGTAACGAATTGCTGGTGGATGAAATGGAGAGCCGGCAGCTTATGGTAGTAGCGAGAGAAGAGCGGATCAACCAGAATGATCTTGATGGTCTGTATGATGTCTATTGGGAAGGGCTGGAGAGATCTGTGGGGGAGAGGTTTGATTTTTATAATACCAATGTAACCGGAAGAATCAAGGGATTGTTTGAAGTCCGGGATGGAAATAATCTAAATCCGTTTGCCGGTACGATCACCAGAATGGCGATGGGCACGGAAGATGGCTCCACAGCCACAGTACATCTGAATAAAAGCATACCGGTGGATAAGGTGAATCTCCCACAGCAAGGAGTTATTACCCTGAACTGCAAAGAATACTATTATGACTGTTGGGAAGCAACTTATGATGAGGACGGCAATCTGAACGATTTTGTATTCAAGAACCTTACGGTGGCAGATGAAGATGGCAAGCGGATTGCGGCAACCTTTAATGCGGGACAGGATATTGGCACAGAAGGGATTATGGGACAGAGAATCGATTGCAAGGGAATCCCGTATTATATGACGCAGTTGAATGAGTTTGTCAGAACTTTCTCCCGGTATATGAATGATCTATATACATCCGGTGTAGATGCAAATGGTGAGCCGGGATTGGATTTCTATACAGCACAGGATATTCTTACGGGTGAAGATTATGTATTGAAAACGGATGAAGCTCCGGAGAATATCAAATCCGATGATTCTAATTATTACCGATTGACGGCAATGAACTGGTCGATCAACCAGACGGTTTTAGCTGATCAGTCCAAACTGGTTGTATCTTATGAAGAAGATATTACACAACATGATCTTTACGCAAAGGGAATTGTGGATAAAGTTATTTTGGGAATGAGTGATCAGAGTATGTATGCTCAGGGTACACCGGCACAATTTCTACAGGCGATTACCACTTCTTTGGCAGTTGATACTGCAAAATACGATTCTTTTGCCAATAATATGGATGAAGTATCGAATACGATCAATAATCAG
>CAJOPP010000076.1 GCA_905236365.1 uncultured Lachnospiraceae bacterium | reverse complement strand
CTCCGCTTTACACACATTATGAAAACCTCTGCAATTGCCAATACATTTCGCATCATAAATAAGTCCATATCGTTTCTGATTCTCCTTGATATAATGCAAAAAGCCGGCAGAAGCCCTCGGCTTTTCGAGGTTATCTTCACACCAGCTCACATAAATATTATAAAAATCTGTTGATGAAATTTTCTTGCCTGCTTCAAATTGTAAATACCCTTCGGATTTCATAAATGCCAGGATATTATTTCCTTCTTCCCTACCATCAACCTTATCCTTAGTAGTCAGTATCAATTTCGCCCTTGACCAGACCGGACGTTGTTCTGGGCCTACCATGCTTTCTACCTGGACCCGAGCGGGAACTATCCCTGCACCCAGGCAAAGACTCTGTCCTTAATGGTGTCGACTTTGCCCGAACTGTTTCTGTAATGCTGTATATGATAGCACTTGCCTGTGCCCCACGGACGGTGTTGATTGTCATCCAGTTTTGCGGCCAACCGTAAAATTTCTCAGTGCACGTTCCGAAGCTTATCCGAACATTCGCATAAGCTTCGGAGAGGAATGCTAAAAGTTATGCGATTGGAAGAAAGGCTACCGGAATGATTTCTGTGGAACATATTTCAGGCGGATTGTCAACAGTAGTATAATAATGCAAATATCATGTGCGATTACAAGGATTTCATGCTGAAATCCTTATGGGAAGTTTGAGAAATAATATGCAGTTATCACCTGTTACAATTTGCCGTCCCACATATAATAAAAGATAGCGGGGCGTTCAGCCCCGCTCTTCCTACACTGAAGAATTCTCCAATATTATATTCAGTATATCACCTTAGACTTATTATTCAATCCCCGCTGGTATATGAATTTCTTATAAGATTTAAACTTCTTTTTTGGCACCTTAACCTTTGCAGTTGCATTCATTTTCTTAAATGCCTTCGACTTCACCCTTCTAGCAGATAGTAATTTCGTTTTTATAATAACATTCCTTAATTCTTTACAATTATAAAACGCCTGTCGTCCAATGCTCTTAACATTTTTTCCGATCACAATCTTTGTGATTGTACAATTCCCCTTAAATGCTTTATCCGCAATTGCTGTCACCTTATAATCAACACCATTAATATCAATCGATGCTGGGATCACTACATTTCTTTTCTTAGAATTCATACCGATTACAGACACCTCATTTTTACCTTCTGTCCGGGTTGTAACCGTATAATTCAAGCAATCCATAGATACATTAGAACCTTTTGTTATTACTTTTCCTTCACTAGGAACTGCATATCCTTCCACAACTTTATAATTATGTTTCTCTGCATATTCTTTCCCATAATTAGTATTGGTACAGAACACTAAATCCTTACTGCACCCATCTAATGCAGTATCATCTATCTGTACTACACTATCGCTCAATATGAGACGATTAATACCTTTCATTCCATAAAATGCATTTTTACCAATTCTAGTAACTCCATCACCTATTACAATCTCATGAAGATCTTCTGAATATTTATACCATGGTGCTTTTCCTGCATCATAATCATATAGTGCACCGTTTCCATCAATGTATAATCCCGGCTGATATACCCATTGATTATCCAGATACGTCCAGCTTACATCCTTCCCACATTTTCCCGTTGTTCCTGATTGCGGAAGTGCCGCCTTGCTTGAAAAACCGGTCCCAGCTATGAAACATAATATAACCACTAATGCTATTGTATTCTTTTTCAGATTCATTTCCGTTTATTCCTCCTTTTTTGGGATTGTTTGAATCACTTTCTGTTCCACACTTTTTGTATCATACATCCAAACTTATTCTTTGAAAACCCAATGTCCCATTTTCGACAATTTAAGTCCTGATTTTACATTAACTTGAAAATATATAACAAAAAACTCCCCGCTGAGACAATAAGTAATAACAACTTACGATCTCAAAGGAGAGCAACAATTCTTTATAACTCAACCACTTTTTATTAATATTACAGCACCGCTTTATGGAATGTTTCTTCCACGATCTCTGCCCGCTGGTTATCATAAAACTCCGACTGCAGAATGTACCTTGAATGGT
>CAJOPP010000075.1 GCA_905236365.1 uncultured Lachnospiraceae bacterium | reverse complement strand
TTTGACTCCTCCATATGACGTGAAGACAGTTCTTCGACGATTGGGAAGGAGTCAACAAGAATCGTCCCCGGAGACTTGTTGAAATTTTAACTCATTCAATTTCAATGTTCTTTACCCCATGAGAGAGGATAAGGTTTATCAATTCATTGCGGGAATAGTTGGTTTCTGCGGCCAATTTGTCCAGTGCATCCAAGGTGTTCTCCCGGATACGAACAGAGATGACCTTATAGCCATCTTCGCCGCGACGTTTGATTTTCAAGACATTATCAGACATATGAGCACCAAACCCTTCTCAATAATTTAATTATATATTGACAGTAGGTGGATTGATATGCTATAATTTAATATGTAAATTGATATTGACTTATATATTATTTATAATATCATTCAATATGCGACATGAATAATAGGAGTAGAGGTTATGGAAATGAAGAAGATGCTTGCTTTGATTATTCTATTTTCTATGCTTTCTATGGGTGCTGTTGCCGAAGGGATAGAAAGCATTATTCCTGATGCTTCAATATGGGGTATTTCTTCAGATACGCTTAAGCATACATACAAGGCTGAGTATAATCAGTGCCAGGTGAACGGGGATGATGGATGGTATGTTAATAATGTTGAAGTGAGTTCATATCCTATGGATGTATACTATATTATAGGTAAAAAAGGTTTATCAAAAATCGTATATATACTGAACGACAATGCTGATCGCACAGAGAACGAATTAAGTCAATGCTATCAGGCATTGGTTAAAGAAATGAGGGATATTGCTGACGAACCAACATCCGAAAAAAAGTATGATGTAAAGTGGAATACCAATAAGTATAGTATTGAAATAGGCAAAGGAAAAATGAAAAAATACACTGGATCGGACTATTTGACAGTAGCAATCGTGTTTAAAGCAGGAGGGGAAAACGCCGAAAACAAGAAAGAGACATTTGATGTATTAGAAGTAGGTAGCTCGGGAGATGAAGTTATAGCCCTTCAAAAAAGACTGGATGAACTGGGATATGCAATAGGCGCTATTGATGGTAATTATGGGAACAAGACTAAAAATGCAATAACAAAATTTCAAATTATCAATACTCTATCTGTAACCGGAACTGCTGATACTCCTACGCAGAAATTGCTGTTTTCTGAGAAGGCTGTTCGCAATCTTGAAACTATAAAAGGCTTATCAATAATAGAAGCAATGAAGAATACCATATCTTCTGCTCCGATACAGTCGAAAAAAAGTCAGTTTACATATGAATATTATGGCGATGTTAGGGCATATATTAGTGATATGGGAATTACCGAACCAAACAGTATTACAATTTCGAACTGGTCTATTGTTTTTGACTTATCTGGTAGTTCAGATAAGCATATTATTTCGCTAACTGATGAAAAGAACACCTGTATTTTGTATACCAAAGCAAAAGGCAAACCAAAGACGCTAATTCCTACAATGAAATGGGAGTGTGATTTTTTTGATATGCTCCCAAGCTTGAAAGAAAAAGCAAAAGCAAACGGAATAAGAATAAAAAAGATGGAAGTTCATGGTGCGTACACAGGAGATGTTGATAGTGATATTTCTGACTTGGCTGATCGTAATGGTGTAATTGATTTAAATGATTCATATAAGCTAGATAAATTTGCCGAAGTTTGGCATAGTCATAAAGGGATGACAGAAGCAATAGCTGCATTTGAGGTGTTCGGTCAAGTTGATAGAAATTGATGGAGATAATAAACGAAACTATATGAACTAATGGGGAGAGATGTGTATGGATATCTAGGTGCCTATGAAGAATGCAATTACACGATGTTGGTAAGATTCGAGACAATTGTGAGGAGGAAATCGTTATGAAAAAGAGGGTAGTTCTTTTGCTTTTATCCATAATAGTCTTCATAGCGTCGAATACTGTTACTCTTGCTGATGAGATAGAGTTCGAAAGTATGCTGGATAGTATTATACCTGATGCTTCTATCTGGGGGATTTCTTCATATACGCTACAAGAAACGTACAAAGCCGATTATAAGCAAATCCACGTGGACAAAGATGAAGGATTGTTCCTTGAAAATGTCGAAGTCAGTACATATCCTATGGATATATACTATGTATTTAGCGAAGAAGGATTATCCAAAATCGCTTATATTTTGAATGACAGTGATACCCGTAAAAATACCAATTGCAACAGCTACTCCGAAGCAATCACAAGCAACAGAAGGAATGTCTGAAGAAATACAGTGGAAGATAGTTCTCCG
>CAJOPP010000074.1 GCA_905236365.1 uncultured Lachnospiraceae bacterium | reverse complement strand
GTAAGACCATGAGAATCGTGGAAGCCCTTGCTGAACACGATTCTCATCTTATGGGCTTACTGGAACGTTCATCCTGACTGAGTGGAAATGCATATTTTATGTGCAACTTGACGTGGCAAAACCAAAATGCATAGTTTTGACCCCGACATCATGACATTGGTTCAGACGTACGCCACCGAGTGTGGTAAATACTACCTGAACAGTTACAAAAACATTTACAATATTTTAAAATGGTTTAAGATTTCCCTAGAATTGAATCCTGTCATTATAATGGAAATAGCACATCCAATCGATGTGCTATTTCTTGCATTTCTATATTACCCTGAGGCTATGATAATCAACTAAAATAGGCCATTGTCGCAGACAGCTCCTCTGCAATTTCACTCAGTTTAACTGCACTTTCATGTATCACAGAGAAGGTTTCGGACAACTCTTGCATCGAAGCATTTGTCTCTTCCGAGGAGGCTGCATTTTCCTCAGATATTGCAGACAAATCTTCAATCAGAGCATTTAATGTATTTCGGGTATCCACCAGTTCCGCTACTTGTTTTGTGATGGATTCCGCACTATTTGCAACATATCCAATTCCCTGACCCATACGATCCATCGCATCTTTCGTTGCATCTAATTGTTTTCCCTGCTCTGCAAAGTTATTTGTCAGAATCCTCATGACATCCACAGATTCTCCCGCATCCTTCATCAGCTCGTTTACAATTTCATTGATCTTATCCGCACTCTCTTTGGATTGTGCTGCCAGATTACTGATCTCTCCTGCCACAACTGCAAATCCTCTTCCGGCTTCTCCTGCCCTTGCGGCTTCAATGGATGCATTCAGGGAAAGTAAATTAGTCTGTGTTGCAATCGAATTAATTGCATCTGTAAACTCCGATATGGACTTTGCACTTTGATCTGTACGATTTATCGTTGTTGATATAGTCTCCACAGACTGGGATACCTTTTGAGATTGCTCAATCAACACATCCAATGCCTGTTTTGTACTCTCACAATTGTCTTTCATTTTACCGGATGCTATATTCAAGGTTTCTACATCCCCGGAAATTTTATTAATACTCTCTCCCATATTGTTTGTCTCTGTAACAGCATCCTGTACACTCTCCGCCTGTGACACTGCCCCTTTGGAAATCTCATCCACTGCATAAAACACCTGGGCTGCCGACTGAGATGCCTGATCACTGTTTTGTGCAAGTTCAGTTCCGGATGCAGACAGCCGATCTGACATAATCTTTGTTCTGCTGATGATATCTGCGAGACGCTGCATCAGATCTTTTGCACTTGTTCCGATTTCTCCCAGCTCATCCTTTCGGTTTGCAATACTATCACTTAAATCTACAGAAAGAGTACCTGATGAAATTTCTGAAAGACCTGAAGAAACAGCTCGCATCTTTGCTGAAACGGTACGGTTGATAAACAGACCTAATGCTAACACACTAATCAGTATTACTACGGTAATAATAATCAATACAATGATCACATTAAATATAGCCTTTGTCACATCATCGGCGCCTCTTCCGGTAAAACACATCCCCACGATCGTTCCATCTGAATTCTTCAATGGCGAGTAGTATCCAAAATAATCTTTTCCTTCAATCACAAGTGATGTAGAATAATAGTTGTTGCCACCTTCTAAGACAGCCTTACTAACTTCCTCTCCGGCCTTACTCCCAATGGTTTTCCCACTGTTATCCGCTTTCATGATTGTGGTAATCACCCTGGTATCCCCGTAAAAAATAGAGTAGTCGATATCTGTTTTTGTTTTTAATTCATCCACCTCAGTCTGAAAAGCTTCCATTACGTCCGTTTTACCTTTTAAAAGATGCCCTTCTTCTGACATTGTCCAATCTCCATCGTATCCATTCGACATCTGACTTTGCAAATGTTCTGCAGTTGCCTTCAATTCTTCAAATATCAGATTCTTGTATGTGCCATTAATTTTTGCTGCACTTACACAAAACAGACTGATTGCCGTTATCAAAACACAACCAATCGTCATTGATACCAATTTTCCGATTAATCCTAATCTCATTTTTCTGTTCATGTTAATCCCCCCAGCGTTCATTATTATTGTCCGTTAACCGTTCAGCTCATGGCCAATACTCCCCAAAATATCCGGTCAATCACTGAACTGTCACATAGTCAGGCAATTGTGTTTACAACACTGCCATACCCTGTTTCAACACGTCCTTTGTTCATCACTACTGTAATAAATGGTAATAAATTAATTGTATCATTAAATCCTTTTCCCTTCAACATTTTTATGAATTGTGCCTGTTTTTTTTCTTCTATTTCTTGCTATTTTGTTATATCTCAGACAGAGATGCCCCCCCCCTCTAAGCAAAGCGTAGGCGGGGGCATCTCTGTCTGAGATATATAAAATAAAGTAGCAGTTTTTATAGTATTGTTGAATTACCCCTAACACAACAAACTTAAAACACATCAACTGCCATGAATTGTATATCACTGTTCTTGCAATTCAACAATAACAGTTTCCTTACTTTTCAAAAAATAAAATCGGCTCTCATATTGGGGCTGAACTGCCAACTGCAGCCCAATCTCAAACATCCTGCTATTCAATCTATGATACATGAAATCCTGTTCCCAATGAATGCCCAGAATATATTCCCGTTCTCTGGTGGTCAATCCCGATAATATACTCGAAAGTTCCTCCTCATCTCTTTTTCGGATGGAACCGAAGGAACAAAGCATGTAAGCATTTTCCTCTCCATTTTCCTCAATCCGTTCTAACAGGAATTTCCGTAATTCTCCTCTCTTTTTTCCCTTAACATTATCGGTACGCATAGCAATCTCTTCAATTGGTAACTTTGTAAGTAGAATTCCTGATTCTAACAGATACCTTTGAACAGTCTTCTCTACCCTCTCCCTTGGGGTGGGGAAATCCAATTCGTCTATGATCTGCTCCACCGAATGTCCTGCATCCACTAAATGTCGGATAGCACCACCACTTGCTGCATCATAAAGAAAATCAGATAGTGCTTCCTCAAAATATCCAGAATGTTCCTTTTCCATTGTAATGCTCATCCCCATAAATATTGATGTAGGAAATCATTGTCTCGAATACGATCCAATCTTTTCCTTTCCAAAAGACTTTGATAGCAGATGTCTACTTTAAAGCCCTCCTCAAAAACATGTTCGATCTGTTATTTATCACGTCATTCTGTCTGTTTCTTATTTATAATATACATAATTCCCTTTTTGCAATCACATTACTGATACTGATTCAGATATTCCTGTGCCGCTTCCGGGGAGATATCCAATTTCTCCTGCAATCTCTGCAGTGTCTGTCCGGTACTCCACCCCAGTTCTTTGGCAAATTCAATAATATTCTGTGCTATTCCTTCCTCTCTACCTTCCTCTCTGCCTTCCGCTCTGCCTTTTTCAATACCTTTCTCAATACCTTTCTCAATGCCTTCTTCAATGCCCATCGCACGGATATCTTCTAATGCTTTACACATACCTTCCTCAACCTCCTCTTCTATCTCTGCCTTTTC
>CAJOPP010000073.1 GCA_905236365.1 uncultured Lachnospiraceae bacterium | reverse complement strand
ATTGTGTCATTTCATTCTTTGTCTGATCAGTCCAAAACGGTCCTGACACTGGTTGCAGCATGGTATATTTTGATTTATCCGATTATGTTATATGTACGTGCAGGTGGACAGGCAAAGAGGAATCCGTCCTATCAGAAACCGTTGTTTTACCAGATAGACCAATCCGGTATTACGGTATCACAAGAGGAAGTCAGTCAGACTGTAACATGGGATCATTTTGTGAAACTGGTTGAAACGAGATCACAATATTTGATTTATACGAATAGGGTGCATGCATTTATTTTTCCTAAAAAAGAGATTGGTATTGGCAGTGATGTGTTCAATCAAAGAGTGATTCAATACATAGAAGAAACCAATATTCGATTAAAAGGATCCATCAGAAAGCAAAAACACAAGAATGGTTAAGAATGAGAGGTTTGATACAAATTATGAAGTACGATAGTTTTAGCCCGGAAGATACGTTTCGGATAGCCTGCAAACTTGGTGGACAGGCGGAGGCTGGAACCGTAATATGTCTGACAGGAGATCTGGGAGTTGGAAAAACATTGTTTTCTCAGGGGTTTGCAAAAGGTCTTGGCATAGAAGAGAGTGTAAGCAGTCCCACGTTTACAATTGTACATGAATACGATGAAGGCAGGATGCCTTTTTATCATTTTGATGTTTATCGGATTGAAGATTCAGAGGAGATGGAAGAAATTGGATTTGCAGATATGGTTTATGGAGATGGAGCATGTCTGATTGAATGGGCAGAGAAGATTGCAGATATATTGCCGGAACATTATACGAATGTTATCATTGAGAAGCAGTTGGAAAAAGGATTTGATTATAGATGCATTCGGATTGAGCAGATATAGTGTAGAAAGAGAGTAAATCTGAAACTGAATTAGAGAAGGGATTATGAAATGAAGATTTTGGCAGTGGACAGTTCGGGACTAGTTGCTTCAATAGCGATTGTAGAGGATGATAATTTAATTGCGGAGTATACAGTGAATTACAAGAAGACACATTCTCAGACATTGTTACCAATGTTAGATGAGATTGTAAAAATGACAGAGACGGATTTGAATGCAATCGATGCAATTGCGGTAGCAAAAGGTCCGGGGTCGTTTACGGGATTACGGATAGGTTCGGCTACTGTAAAAGGGCTTGGCTTGGCGTTGGACAAACCGGTGATTGGGATTCCAACGGTAGAAGGATTAGCAATGAATCTTTATGGTGTAGAGTCGTTGGTATGTCCGTTAATGGATGCTAGACGCAATCAGGTTTATACCGGAATATATCGTTTTCGGGAGGATGAACTTTTGGTTGTAAAAGATCAGCTTGCGGTTGGTATCGAGGAGATTATAGATGCATTGAACCTATTTGGTGAGCAGGTCATTTTTTTGGGCGATGGAGTACCTGTCTATCGTGATATTATTGAGCAGAAGATGGCAGTGACGTATACATATGCTCCGGCACATGTGAACAAGCAGCGAGCTTCTGCGTTAGCTGTTCGTGCTATGGAGTATTGGAAACTGGGGCAGTATACATCTGCAGATGCTTTTGAACCGGAGTATTTGCGGTTGTCTCAGGCAGAAAGGGAACGCATGGAAAAGATGAAAAAGGATGCGGGATGATATGATAGAGTTACTTCCTTTACAAATGGAGCATTGTGAAGCGGTTGCAGGAATTGCTGAACAAAGTATTCCGGAACATTGGTCCTTGCAAGGGATTCGGGATGTTTTACGATATGATAACAACATATATTTTGTTGCTCGTCACCGGAGGGAGCAGATTATTGTTGGATTTGCAGGAATCATGGTGATTGCAGATGAAGCAGAGCTGCTCAATATAGCAGTACATCCTTCTTATAGAGGAGCTGGGATTGGAATGCAGCTTTTAGATAAAGTGATTGCAGAAGCATCCCGAAAGCAGGCTGTTAGATTATTATTAGAAGTCCGAAAGAGCAATGAAGTTGCGATTCGGTTATATCAGAATCGGCAGTTTACAAAGTTAGGAGAACGAAAAGGGTATTACAGTAATCCGACAGAAGATGCGATTATAATGGAGCGAATGCTTTGACTTTTTTATCCGCAAAGAATGAACATATATTACCACTGGATTTTGTTGGACAATTGGGATACCATGAAGATAAGTATATCAAATGCATAATAGATGGAGAATTCTGATGACAGGTATGTATTGCAATAAATGTGGAAAAATGTTAAAAGTTCAAAAGGACATTTTATACGAGGACTTTATTCACATCAGTAAAACATGGGGGTATTTTTCCCAAAAGGATGGAAAGATTCAAGACTTTATTCTATGTGAAGAGTGTGTAGAGACCATAGAAAAAGATTTTGTGATTCCTTCACATTTTGAGGATGTGAAGGAATGGATTTAGTGATAATTCGGAAGAGAGGGATTGGATGATAGATGTTTGTTTACTTGGAACAGGCGGAATGATGCCGTTGCCGTATCGAGCGTTGACTTCGATGATGATACGGTACAATGGAATGAATGTACTGGTAGATTGTGGAGAAGGAACACAGGTTGCTATTAAACAAAAAGGCTGGACGGTAAAACCGATTGATGTTATTTGTTTTACCCATTTTCATGCAGATCATATTAGTGGACTGCCGGGATTATTGCTTACGTTGGGCAATGCGGAACGGACGGAACCGGTGACAATGATTGGACCCAAGCGTTTGGAGAAAATTGTAAATGCATTAAGAATGATTGCACCGGAACTTCCTTTTCCGATTCGGTTTATTGAATTGGAAAAGGAAGAGGAGAGTTTTGTCTTTAATGGCTTAAAAATAAATGCATTTAAAGTGAATCATAATATTACATGTTATGGGTACAGTATGGAATTGGAACGTGCTGGTAAATTTGATGTTACAAAAGCAAAAGAACTAGATATTCCTATGGCTTATTGGAACAGACTTCAAAAGGGAGAAGTAATTGAAGAGGACGGTAAGATATTCTCCCCGGAAATGGTATTAGGACCAAAAAGAAAAGGAATAAAATTAACCTACTGTACAGATACCAGACCGACAAAAGGAATAATAAAGAATGCCAAAGATTCGGATCTTTTTATTTGTGAAGGTATGTATGCGGAGCCGGATAAACTGACAAAGGCGAAAGAGTATAAACATATGACTTTCTATGAAGCTGCCGAGATTGCAAAAGAGGCAAAGGTTCGTGAAATGTGGTTGACACACTATTCACCTTCTCTTGTCAGACCACAGGATTACGAAGAAAAAGTAAAAGATATTTTTTCAAAGACAATTGTGGCAAAGGACAGACAGACGGCAACGTTGTTATTTGAAGAGAATTAAAAACGAAGTAATTTGTGAAAATGATGAATGGTGAATAGAAGCATTGTTTTACTGGTTATTTTGAAATATTTGATATTATGTAATTGTTCGGGTAACATTTCATATTTACTGCGAGATGCGTACGAAAGTGTATATTTTATGGTACGACAGGCATACCGGAATGTGTGCGAGCACCATGCCTGTCGCGTATCTATGAAGCATAGCTGAATAGATACGATATTATCAAGGAGGGAGTGCCTATGAAAAAAACAGGAACAAAAGGATTTACAACAGTTGTATTGTTGCTTGTAATAGTTGGATTGGGATATTATACCTATTTGAACAATAATATAAAAAACAATCGCGATGTTTCAAAAATGACGGAATCAGAGGAACTCTTAAATTATAATTTTGAAAATGATTATCCGAAAACGGTTCGGGAAACAGTAAAGCTTCATTGTCGTTATCTGAAAAGTATCTATAACGGTTCCTTTACGGAGGATGAACTTTTTACAATCAACAAGCAGATCAGGCAATTGCTTGATGACGATTTGTTAGCATATAATTCGGAGGCACAGCAGCTTCAGGCGTTAGAGAAGGATATTCAGCTATATAAGGATAGAAATCAAAAATTTATCAGTTATTCGTTAGCGGAGGCAAGCCAAATAAAATATAATACCGAAGATGGAATTGATTATGCCAAAATTAAGGTTGATATTGCTATGCGGTTGGATAAGGCTTCTGTGTCAGTTGAGGAGGAATATATTCTTCGTAAGAACAAAGATGGAAAATGGAAAATACTTGGATGGCAGACAGTCAATAATCAGACGACAGAGTATAAAGGAGATACAGATTAAATGAAAAAAGATATATATATTTTGGCAATTGAGTCTTCTTGTGATGAGACAGCGGCAGCAATAATAAAAAATGGTCGGGAAGTATGTGCTAATGTTATTTTTTCTCAAATAGAATTACATAAGCTATATGGTGGTGTGGTTCCTGAGATTGCGTCTAGAAAACATATTGAAAAAATCAATCAGGTAATAAGAGAAGCGTTAGAAGAGGCAGCAATGGATTTATCAGATATTGATGCAATTGCTGTTACTTATGGACCAGGGTTAGTTGGAGCACTTCTTGTAGGGGTCGCAGAGGCAAAAGCGATTGCGTATGCGTCTGGGAAACCATTGGTAGGAGTTCACCATATAGAGGGGCATATTGCGGCGAATTATATTGAAAATCCTGATTTGGAACCACCGTTTTTGTGTTTAGTTGTATCCGGTGGGCATACCCATCTGGTTAAAGTACTGGATTATGATGCATTTGAAATTGTTGGGAAAACCAGAGATGACGCAGCGGGTGAGGCTTTTGATAAGGTGGCCCGAGCTATAGGACTAGGATATCCGGGTGGTCCGAAAATTGATAAGTTAGCTAAAGAAGGAAATAAAGAAGCAATTGTGTTTCCGAGAGCTAAGGTGGATGGAAATGAATATGATTTTAGCTTTAGCGGATTAAAGTCTTCTGTCTTGAATTATCTGAATCAGTGTGAAATGAAGAAAATTGATGTAAATAGAGCAGATGTTGCTGCATCTTTTCAGTATGCGGTCATTGATGTATTGACTACTCATGCGATACAGGCAGTAAAGTCGTTTGGAATGAGTAAATTAGCGGTTGCTGGTGGTGTGGCTTCCAATTCGTCTTTAAGGGAAAGTTTGAAAAAAGCATGTGAAGAAGAGGGAATCCAATTTTATCATCCGTCACCAATTTTTTGCACAGATAATGCTGCAATGATAGGAGTGGCAGGATACTATGCTTATCAAAATGGGGTTCGGCATGGATTGGATTTGAATGCGGTACCAAATTTGAAAATTGGTCAAAGAATATAACCGAGAAAAAATTAACGTATATTTTTTTCAGTTGTAATTTTTTGAAAATAGTTTAGTGCGGTAGGTTTACATGGTGAAATTTATTTTGTGTATCCTATAACTTGAATCTTAAAAAGATAAGGGTGCTGTTGATGTTTGATAGGATATCTAAAAAGAATAGAATATTTGTGAGTTGTTGACATTAGGGATAGGGCGTAGGAAAGGATGAAAATTGTGAGAAAGATAACAGCGATTATTTTAGCTGGGGGAAAAGGAAGCCGAATGCAAACAGAAATTCCAAAACAGTATCTGGATCTTTGCGGAAAGCCGGTACTATATTATTCATTAAAATGTTTTGAGGAAAGTACCGTTGACGATATTGTCCTGGTTACAGGAAAGGATGGTATGGATTATTGTAAAAAAAATATTGTTGAACGTTATCGTTTTCAGAAGGTGAAATGTATTGTACAAGGTGGCTCAGAACGGTATTGGTCGGTAAAAAGTGGATTAGATGCAGCACGAGGTACAGATTATGTATTAATTCACGATGCGGCAAGACCTTGTATTACAAAAGAAATGGTGGAAAATTCAATTTTAGAAGTAGAAAACTCAGGTGCATGTACGGTTGGTATTCCTGCAAAAGATACAATTAAAATAGTGGATGAAAATGGATTTGGAATAGAAACTCCGCCACGCAACTGTTTGTGGCAGGTTCAGACTCCACAGAGTTTTCGTTATAGTGATATTATGGAAGCGTATTACAAGATGGAACAGGCGGACGATAGAGATATAACAGATGATACCATGATAATAGAACGATATTTAGGAAAGAAAACGAAGATAATATGGGGAAGCTATTACAATTTAAAAATAACAACACATGAGGATTTGGTGGTCGCAGAAACTTTTTTAAAAAAAATAAAAAAAGTTGTTGACATGGAGTGAAGTTAGTGGTATTATAGTCAATGTCGCTGACAGAGGAAAATAAGTCAGAAACACGGAGAGGTATCGAAGTGGTCATAACGAGGCGGTCTTGAAAACCGTTTGTCCGCAAGGGCGCGTGGGTTCGAAT
>CAJOPP010000072.1 GCA_905236365.1 uncultured Lachnospiraceae bacterium | reverse complement strand
TATACTTCAAGGTCACTTCATCATCAACTTCAATATCACTTCAAATATACTTCAATTTACTTTGATGATTACAATTCAGTTGTTAGCCTGACGCAAGTGTGGTTATCAACCAGCTGCTCCGCTTCTTGTCAACAGTTCTTTCTGCCTTTTTATAATGTCGGGAGTGGGAAAACAAAACTATGCTCCACTCTGAAGATTATGATGTCTCCTGATGTTCCGGAAAGATAATCACCACTTTAAACAGATCCCCGTCCAGTTGCAGCTCAAAAGTTCCTCCCTGAAGCTTCGTCAGATCTTTGGCGATTGCAAGTCCCAGACCACTTCCCTCTGTTGTTCTGGAAGAATCCCCTCTGGTAAAACGTTCCGTGAGCTCATCGGGACTGATATTTAACGGTGCCGCAGAAATATTTTTCAGCACAAAGGTTACACTTCCATCACTTTTCCACAGATCCGCATAAATTCTCGTGCCTTCCAGTGCGTATTTGCAGGCATTCTGCAAAATATTCTCAATGATACGGAACATACGCCTGCCGTCTGCCATAATAATGGCAGGTTCCTCCGGATACCGGGTTATGACAGTCAGTCCCCTTGCGGCAAACTTGTCTTCAAACTCCCCGATCGCCTGTTTCATCAACTCATCAAATGCAAGAGGCATTCGTTCTAATTCAATATTTCCGGTATTCGCTTTGGCAGCCTCCACCAGATCCTCAGTGAGCTGTTTTAACCGCTGTGCCTTTCCATCTAACACCTCTACATAATGCTCCGCCTCCGGCGTCGGCATCTTTTCCGTCTTCAACAAATTGATGTAATTGATAATGGATGTCAGTGGCGTCTTCAGATCATGGGACACATTGGTAATCAGCTCCGTCTTCATACGCTCATCTTTCAGGGAAGTCTCTACTGCCGCCTTTAATCCGTCCCCGATATGATTAAGACCATCCACAAGACCCTTCATCGGACTGGACTTACGTTTCATGATGCATCTGTGCTCAAGATTGCCTTCAACAATTTCCGCAATCCCATCTGAAACAATCTGAATATCCTTCGCAAATCTTAAGATCACGATAAATGCCGCGATATGCACTGCGATAAACAGAAGAAATCCCAGCACATCCGTAAAATATATCATCAGAATACTGAATGCTTCCAATCCGATATACGCAATGAACAAAAACAGCACTTTTTCCGAGTCTTTCCTTCTCACACAGAATGCCGCTATATGTTTCCTGAACTTCTCCGACACTGCCTTAAAATAAAATCCATTCCAGAATGTGTGTGCCTTCACCCTCCTTGCCAGACTTAACGTCAGGAGCAGGAAGAACAATGCAGCAACCGATACGACACTGACCGCATCAAAAGTGACATACAGGAATCTGCTTGAGCTATCCAGCATAACTGTGACCAGTCCTCTAAAGGCGATCATGACCATTAACAGACAAATTCCCAATATTCCGACATAGCAAAGAAGCCAGAGATCTGCCGGAAGCCGGTCAAAGCGGTTTAGATGAATCACTTCATCATCTTCTGCCAGCTTTCCGGTTGTTCGTAAAAGCCACACAGCCTGTATGATCAACAGAATAAATGCCACAACCGTTCCAATGATCAGATACCAGATTCCCTGCGACCACAACGCATAACTGTCAATATGTCTGGCTATGCTGCTATAGTCATTTCCCATGTCCGGATGTATCCCAAAATAAAGTACTGTATCTTCCGGGAACGCATCAAATACCTCCTGAATACTCTCACTGTAAAAGGAACACTCTTTGGCATTCTTTATGCCATCTGAAAATTTACCATTTCCCCGTTCTCCATTTAACAGATAGACCTTTTGCAGACTCAGGACATTTGAACGCTTCCCCGCATTGGTTCTTGCAAACTTTGAATTGCGGATATCATAGAGCAGTTGAGTGTTTTGCTCCTGCTGCTCCAAATTCCAAAAGGGAGCCAAATACTTTGAATATCGTGAGGCAAGCATCGAATGCATCTCCTCAAAATCCCAGTTCGTACATTTTAACAGCGGAAGAACCAGACTGTCCACCGTCTGCACCGTATAATCATTAACCGTAATAATCTCCTTTACCTCCTCTGCATCATACAGATAACTGTTCATCACACCAAAGTAATTATCCGAAGGGGAATAGAAGATCTCATTTTCCGGATCATAGACTGCATAATCCACCAAATCCCGTTCCAGATTAAAGTTGGAATAATCTTTCCCTGTCTCTTCGATAGAAATGTTGAAATCAACAGTTTCATCACTGTTAAATGTAACAGAAGATTCTCTCCCGGCATTGTCCTCAACCGTTTCAAAAAGGGCAGCCTCTCCTGCTGCATCTTCTTCAACACTCGTTTCGTCAAACAATTCCTCCTTATCCGGATACTCGAAAATAAAATATGCATCTTCCGAAAAACGCCTTGAAAACCGATGACCTACATTCAAATGTCCCTTGTCCGCCTCAAATAAATTCTTGAACTGCTTCTCACCAAAATAAATATAATTATTCTTCACCTGACTGGAATTCAGGTATGTCAAAGCCTGCTTGTAATCTGTTAGATCATACGTAAGCTTCGTCTCTGATATCTTGTATCCGTCCAAATTATGGATATCATAGATCACAATGTCTGCACCATTATTTTCACTGGTTACAATCTGTTTCAGATCATAGGTGTAGATCATTCCTTCTCCTACGTCCGTAATGGAAAACGTATCTTCAGGAAATTCATCACTATTCAGAACATACGCATCCCTTAAACTTCCGAGCAGTTCCTGCAGCTCATCTTCTATATCCCTTTGATAGAGGGCACTGGAATAATAGTCTGTCTGTGCATGTATTCCACCCTCTAAAATTTCTTTTCCGTATTCTTCAATTCCCAGCACTGACAACACCAGTCCTGCCGCAAACGCACAAAATGTGGCCATGCAGAGCAGACCGCGAAACAGTTTTCCTGATGCAGAATACGACAATGTTCGCTTTCTCTTCATTTTTCTTCCTTTCTATTCCAATTCAATGTCAGTTCCTTAAGCTTTTTCGTTATCTCATCCGACGTCAAATCAAAGATTTGCCGTCTCTCTGGTCACTGCTTTTTCTCCATACGATAGCCAACACCCCACATCACCTTAATGTAGTCCGGATTCTTCGGATTGATCTCAATCTTCTCACGGATCCGCCGGATATGTACCGACACGATATTGTCCGTTGCATAAGCGTCCTCATCCCAGATCCGCTCATAAATCTGTGAGGAAGAGAATACAGTTCCAATGTTTTCCATAAATAGTTGTAGGATTTTGAATTCTTTCGGCGTCAGTTTCACATTCTCTCCTTCCACCGTTACAAGCTTCTGATCCTTGTCCAAAGTGATGGCTCCGTTCACTAACACATTACTGTCAGCCGCCTCCATACCGCCCAACTTGGTGTAACGGCGAAGCTGGGATTTTACCCTTGCGATCAACTCCAACGGATTAAAAGGCTTGGTCACATAATCATCTGCACCGACATTCAGTCCTAAGATCTTATCCACGTCCTCCGACTTTGCTGACAGCAGAATCACCGGAATGGAACTGATCTCCCGAAGCTGCAACAACGCATGGATGCCATCTAACTCCGGCATCATAATGTCCAGAATGATCAAATGGATCTCCTCCTGTTTCATCAGGGCAAGGGCTTCTTTTCCATTGTATGCCGGAACAACCTTGTACCCCTCCTGTTTTAAATAAATGGAGATTGCCTCTACTATTTCTTTGTCATCGTCGCAAACTAATATTGTCATGTTTTCACCTCAATTCTTATGATATATCAGTCTTAGAAACTGTGCAGAAATAACTTTTCATTGATTCTTCCTCAATTTTCAGTTATGAACGCTTATACCCTTCAAACAGAAAAATACTAACATTTGAGGAAGAATCTTTTTCATTTTTGCACTGTTCCTTAGCACATTTACAAGCAGGTGCTTGAAATTTACATGGATTATCATACAAAATAAAGATTAAGAAAATACAGATAAAAAAATGAAGAAATTCTGAAGATATGATTTACCATCCCAAACAGCTTCGCAATTTTCTCATGGCAAGAAGTTATTCCTTACTCCACAAATAGCAGTAAGCCTGTGTTCTGGCTGCAAAATACTCCCTTTGCAAGAGACTGCGAACCTCATCCTTTGTGTACCATGCAGCCTCAATTTCCTCTACAGTAGAATCACTTGGAGCAAACTCTCCCTCTGCCACACCGATGACACAGATATTTTTTTCATTGGAAAATCCGACAGCACTAAAACTTTCCGGCAGGATACTTTCAATCTCTACCAGATCCAGACCTGTCTCTTCCTTTAGTTCTCTTCCGGCACTTTCCTCAAACGACTCTCCCGGTTCGATCAAACCTGCCGGAAAATTAAATACAAAATCGCCACATGCCATACGGAATTCTTTATTCAACAACAGTTTATCTCCCTCTCTGTTATGCAGTATCAGTACAACAGCATCTGCTGAATGTTCCGTCAATTCTTCTCTCGTCTTCAGATTGGGATTCCGACTGATCATCTCATATATCTTATCCTTATGATCTGCCGTCTCATATAAAAGATCATAACGGGTAATATATTTTCCTTCTTCTTTTTTCGTAATGTTCTTAAATTCCATATTATCACTATCCTTTCTTTTCCATTATATGTCAATCCTCAAAAAAAAGAAAGCAAAAAGGACAGTCTTCCTGTCCTTTTCCAAGTTAACTGTTACAGTTCACTCGCAATGTCATGATGTCGGGGTCAAAACTATGCTTCACAAAGTATATTCGTCAAGTTGCACATACAATATAGC
>CAJOPP010000071.1 GCA_905236365.1 uncultured Lachnospiraceae bacterium | reverse complement strand
TTTTAATAATATTCTCTTTTTGTTTCTTCTGATTTTTTATCAAAAGAAATCGTCAATTTCTTTTGTCTCTGGACAAAATCAACCTCTACCGCTAAAATATCATTGTTCTGCTCCGGATGAGTGTATCCCTGAGGTACATAAAACCAATATGTTTCCTTTGTTCCTTCTACGCCCTCAAGTTCAAGCTGAAGCTCACATCCTGTCCAATCATGCCTTTTAACACTGACCGCGTCCATACTGACATGTCGTGAGGAAGCAATCAATTGCGGATGGTCTGACAACGGTGTTAATGCAATAATCTGACAGTTTCCAAGTTCCAGTTTCTGACAAGGTAAGCTCCCCGATACTATACCCAGATAACAAGATTTCCAAAAGTCAAACGCTACATATTTTTTCTGCGGATCCAATCCAAGATTTTCAAGAAGCACTGTGGATATTTCAAGCGGAACCGTTGCAAAGCGACCGACGACCGTCCACCGACGTCCTGGTATGGCCATATGAAATGCCCATAAAGTAGAAAATGGGTGTGCATTATCCATTGTCGGATAATTACCTGCCATATCAAGTGCATCTGTCAGAGATATACCTTCCGCCTCTACCGGTTTTTCCTTGCTATTCACCGCAAATCCATGGAGTTTCGTCCATGTAAATGGCGGATATCTTAAATCAAGAGGACCTGTTTCTGCTGTACGTGTATCAAGAGGTGGCATTACCCGACGGATAATGCCAAGTCTTTCTTCCGTATATTCACTTAATGGATCACTGAGCATCAACAGACTACCGGATAAAGACACCAAAGATAATACACTTTTCAACCATTCTACTTCTGTACGGCAACATACATGATCCGGATCATTTAAAAACAAAATACGCTGTGTATGAAACCACCTTGCAGATTCTACAAGCTGCATACGTATGCCTGCCCAGGTAGGATTAGCATCCATAGCGATTCTGCATGCATCGGCTGTTCCAACAGCCTCGCCCAATACACCCCATGATGCAAGAAAATAAGCATCATTACCCATTCCTTTCCGGGCACACTCCATGTATCTGCGGAATCTTGTAGCCGCATCATCATTGGTCATTACACCCTGACGAACCGCCTCCTGCAGTCCGTCCATAATCAGATGGCGAAGTGCGTCTATTTTAAAGTAAGTATAATCAAGCTTACGCAGATGCTGATAAATCGGCACCACCTGTTCCTCCAGCATATCTTCATCACAAGTCATGATGTAATCAATCCACTCGCCAAGAAGCATCTGATCTTCCCTATCTTTTACAAACCATTCCGGATGATTGTTCACAAAATCAGTGTTTACTATATTGGTATTGAGCCAAATGGCCGGTTCCATACCATTGGCACGAATACAATCCACCACCTCCTTATGTCCGCCCGGAAACCGTTCATTTGTTTCCAACCATCCCTTTTCCATATTTGCTTGTGCATCAAACGGAATCGGAAGATTTTCAAATCCATCATCCAACTGGATATACTCCATGCCGTAATCTCTCAACGTTTTGGAAAAGAAATCAGATGCTGCTGAAATATCGTCCATGGAAACCTGACGCCGACATGCCTCCCACGAACACCACCCCGCTACTGCCTTGGTGTTTGGCCGGAATTTCCATGGCTGATGATAACGATATCCCAAATGGCGTCTGTAATAAGCCATACGAAGATTGATTAACCACGGTTTATTTTGCAGTTTCACGGCAAGTCTGGCTGTCAGATTCCCCTTCTCATTGGGGCATAGTTCCTCATCCAGCCATCTCCACTCACATCCCCACCAGTCAATCAGTAAATCCTGCGTAATATCGTAAAGACCGTTTACACCATATAACAAAGGTGAACCGGTCTGTGCCAGTATTCCCTGTTCCTGTTCCGCTCTGTTTGGACGCATATTGACAGCATCTTTACTCATGGTAAAAGTTACTACTGCTTCTCCGGAAACACCGGGGTCTTCCATCTTTACATAAATGCACTGGCAAAACGGATCACTCTGCAGATTACCGTCCGAACCATGTCGGAATCCGATTTCAAATTCTTCCGGAAACTGAATCGCTATTGTGTTTCTGCCATTATATTCATAGCTCAGCAACCTTTTATCCGGATCCCAGCAATGCAGTGCATGTGCGATTGGAGGTTCTTTAAGAACCGGATGATAATTTCTATTATTTAGTCTCATGATGTTACATTTCTCCTCTCAATTCATTTATCTTAGATGATTTCGAAACGTTTATTTTCTCCCCGTCATAATTGAATAATTAGATTTTTTATTTAATTGCACTATCTATCATTCCCTTAATAAAATATTTCTGTAAGAACAAAAATGCCAGAACCACCGGAAGAATCGCCAGTAACGCCGCAGCTGACGCTGCATACAAATTACTTGTTGTTTGTGAAAAGAATGAAGCTATCGCAAGCGTAATATTATTCATCTTAGTGGACTGTAATATATACAGCGAGAATTGATAATCATTCCAACAATGCATACCTGTCAG
>CAJOPP010000070.1 GCA_905236365.1 uncultured Lachnospiraceae bacterium | reverse complement strand
CCGTTTGCTTTTATCCGTCGTATTATTTTACTTCATGTCCTTTCTCTCTGATCACCTGAACAACTTCGTCTACATATTTTTTGCATAGTTCATCCGTTGTTGCCTCTACCATAACACGAATCACAGGTTCCGTCCCACTTTCGCGGAGAATAATTCTTCCGTTCTCCCCTAATGCATCTTCTACTTTTTTTACAGCTGCAATAACATCCGGATCTGCTTTCGTCTCCGGTTTACTCTTTACCCGTACATTTTCCAGAAGCTGTGGATATATTTCCAAATCCCGGAACAATTCAGAAGCATTAACCTTCTTTTCTAAAATCACTTCCATCAATTTGATAGAAGTCAGAACACCATCTCCTGTCGTTGCATATTTACTAAAGATAATGTGTCCGCTTTGCTCGCCACCTAAAGAATGATCGTTTTCCATCATATTCTCAAATACATATTTATCGCCCACGGCAGTTTTCTCATAAGAAATTCCTTTTTTCTCCAAACCCTTATAGAGACCGAGATTGGACATAATTGTTGTAACGACTGTATTATTATTCAGCTCTCCTCTTTCCGACAGATAACAGCCACAGGCATATAGAATCTTATCGCCATCAATCACTTCTCCATTCTCATCTACCGCCAGGCAACGATCTGCATCTCCATCATATGCAAATCCAATATCCAAATGCTTTTCTTTCACCAATTGCTGCAGTTGTTCAATATGGGTAGAACCGCATCCATCATTGATATTCGTTCCATCCGGATCATTATGGATTACATAGGTCTTTGCACCTAACGCTTCAAAAACTGCTTTTGCAACAGTTGACGCAGCACCATTTGCACAATCAAGTCCCACTCTCTTTTTCTTATAAGAACGTGTGGCTAATGTCATAAGATAACCAATATAGCGATTTCTTCCCATTGCATAGTCGATTGTTCTGCCAATTGCTTCTTTCTTTGCAAACGGAATTTCCGGAATCTCCCCATCAATATATGCTTCAATCTCTGCTTCTACTTCTGCCTCTAATTTGTACCCATGTCCATTGATAACTTTAATACCGTTATCGTAATATGGATTATGGCTTGCAGAAATCATGATTCCACAATCAAAATCATCAAGGCGCACAATATACGATACACTTGGGGTCGGAGTAACATGCATCAGATATACATCCGCACCACTGGCTGTCAATCCTGCCACTAATGAATACTCAAACATATATGAAGAACGTCTTGTGTCTTTGCCAATTACAACACTGGCCTTCCCATCTTCATGATTCTTACCATAATAGTAGCCTAAATATCTTCCTACCTTATATGCATGTTCCACCGTTAAATCTACATTTGCTTCTCCACGAAATCCATCTGTTCCAAAATATTTGCCCATTTTTTTCCTCGACTTTCTATATTGCTATAAAAACTTATTTTTTTATAATATTCAATGCATGCTTTAAATTCACCACTTCTGCATATGTAAAACTGCCTCCGTATTCACCATCCAACGTCCATGTAATTTCCTCCGGACTCTCAATGACAACCCGTTCTGTTTTAAACTGATACATATATTCCGGATTGACTTCTCCTCCCAGATAGGCGGTTAGCGTTGCCTGCAAATCAAGTGGATTTGTCGGATATTTCACAAGCAGTACTTCATACATCCCGTCATCAAATTCTGCAATTTTACCATTTGGACTTTGAAATCCTCCCACAGTCAGAGAATTGGTGATCATTCCTATAAAGAAATCATCCTCTATCACATTATTATCATAGGAAACCTTCAAATGGTATGACGTAAGATTCGGAAGACTCTTTATTCCTTCTATCACATACGCCATATGTCCCAAATGATTCTTATACTCCTGCGGCGTCGTGTAAGTAACATCGGTAAAAGCACCAAAAGCTGCCACATAGATAAAATAATCTCCATTAAATGAACCAACATCAATCGGTGCCGGCTGATATTTTATAATACGCTTTGCTGCCCGAATTGGATCCTTTGGAATTCCCAGACTTCTTGCAAAATCGTTGGTCGTTCCACAGGGAATATATCCGATTGGGGTATCACATCCACATTTCATGCAGCCGGTCACTACCTCATCTAATGTGCCATCACCACCGGCACAAACAATGAGATCATAAAGCCAGCCCTCCTGACTTACGAGCCGTGTCGCATCCTCCTTTGCCTGAGTCGGATAAACCCTGACATTATAATCCGCTTTCACAAACAGATCAACAATATCAAACAGTTTCCCCTTCACATGTTTTTTCCCGGCAGACGGGTTTACAATAAACAATAAATTTTTCACCCCGTTCATATCCTCCTAACAACTAATGATCGGTGAGATTCTTAAAATGCTCTACCCTGCTTATTTACTTTCGTATCCATTTGGATTCTGTGACTGCCATCTCCATGCATCTTCGCACATCTTATCAATTCCATACTGTGCCTTCCATCCCAGTTCCTTCTCTGCTTTTGAAGGATCCGAATAACAGGTCGGAATATCACCGGCACGTCTTGGTGCAATCACATATGGAATTTCTTTTCCGCATGCTTTTTCAAAGTTATGAATAATCTCTAATACCGAATATCCAATTCCTGTTCCCAAATTGTATACCACCAGTCCCGGATGCTCCATTAGCTTCTTAACAGCACATACATGTCCTTTTGCCAAATCCACTACATGAATATAATCTCTTACCCCCGTACCGTCCGGTGTCGGATAATCATCTCCAAATACATTGACTTTCTCCAGTACACCCGCTGCAACTTTCGCTACATACGGAAGCAGATTGTTCGGAATACCATTTGGAGCTTCCCCGATCATTCCACTTTCATGTGCTCCGATTGGATTGAAATATCTTAATAACGCTATGTCAAAAGCTGGATCTGCCTGATGAATGTCCGACAAAATCTCCTCTAACATCAGCTTCGTTCTTCCGTAAGGGTTCGTCACACCTCCAACCTTTGCATCCTCTGTAATCGGAACCGTCTCCGGTTCTCCATAGACCGTAGCAGAAGACGAAAAAACAATCTTCTTTACATTATACTGCTTCATCATCTTTATAATATTAAGCGTTCCTGTTATGTTATTATCATAATATTCATATGGTTTCTCACACGACTCACCAACTGCCTTAAGACCTGCAAAATGAATGATCACATCAATCTTATTTTCTGAAAATATCTTCTCTAAGCTGGATAAGTCTCTCATATCAGCTTCATAAAACTTAATTTTTTTACCAGTTATCATTTCTACCCTTGCAATGGATTCCCTGCTGGAATTGCAAAGATTATCCATCACGATAACATCATACCCCTCCTCTAATAATTCAACATTGGTATGGCTGGCAATAAAACCAGCTCCTCCCGTTACAAGTATTGTCATAATCTTTTCTCCTCCTAAATAATAAGTTAGTGACACACACTGCCTTCAACATTCCCTGCCAGGTCTTCATTGGCATTTGAGAAATACTTCATATTTGACTGCCATCCGATTCTGCAATAATGGCACATGCATTTCGTGTATCAGTTTTACATATATAAAAGTTATTATACCCTACTTTACCTATATCTGGCAAGAAATTCTTCATAACCCTGTTTTCTAAGCTTACAACTTGGACAACGACCACATCCATCTCCTTTTACTCCGTTGTAACAGGTCAATGTCATGTCCCGAACAAGTTCCAAACCATCCAGATCCCGGGCTAATTTCCATGTATCTGCTTTGTCAATCCACATAAGAGGAGTTTCAATACAAAATGTTGTATCCATAGCCAGATTTAATGTCGCATTAAGGGATTTTATAAAAACATCTCTACAATCCGGATATCCTGAAAAGTCACTTTGGGAAACCCCTGTAATCAGATCCGTAATTCCTCTTTGCTTTGCAAACACCGCCGCAAAAGTTAAAAATAACATATTTCTTCCATCTACCACACTATTCGGCGTTCCTTCTTCCGGTGCATTTTCATCCACTACAATCTCTGCTCTTGTCAATGAATTCGGTGCCAGCTGGTTTAACAAAGACATATCCAGCACGTGCCATTCAACCCCTAATTTTTCCGTAATTTCTTTTGCACAATCAAGCTCTGCTTTATGTCTTTGTCCGTAATCAAAGGAAACCGCAATAACTTCTTTATATCGTTTTAACGCCCATAACAGACAAGTTGTGCTATCCTGTCCACCGCTGAATACCACAAGTGCTTTTTCTTTGTTTCTTGTATTCATATTCATAATTTCATCTCCTGTTCTTATCCGAATGCAAAAACCCTATGCAATGCAAAAAATATCGTTGCGAAGTTCTGCACTGCTTCCATAGTATATGCATCTACAATTGCATTCCATTATTTAATTCCATTATTTAATTAAAAATAAGAGTTTATTCTGAAGTTCTATTTCCGTTTCAAATCTTCCCCGAAACGTAGTTGTTACCGTCTTGGCAGAAGGTTTTTTGATTCCTCTGGCGGTCATACAGCTATGATTTCCTTCAATATATACTGCCACATCCGATGACCCTGTTGCTTTACTGATAATCTCTGCAATATCGGTTCCGATCCGTTCCTGCAACTGTAGTCTCTTCGCCACCATATCCGCAATCCTCGCAATCTTACTAAGCCCAATTACTTTTCCCTTAGGAATATAGGCTACCGTTACTTTCATATCATACATAAGTGCCAGATGATGTTCACAATAGCTGAACACTTCAATGTCTTTTACCACTACCATATCCTGTTCACTGCCTTCCGGCACCTCAAAATTTTTGGAAAACATGTCAGCAATCTCATCATTGGTGTAATTCATCCCCTCAAACACTTCTGCATACATTCTTGCCACCCGGTCTGGTGTGTCTTTAATTCCTTCCCGATCCGGATCATCACCCAAAGCAACTAAAATTCCCCGGATATGTTCCTTGATTGCATTCTGGTCTATCGCCATTTCTTTCTCCCTTCTAATCCAATCCCAGCTCCATCCTCTCAGTTCAGACAGCAGAGGAGATTCTTCCTCTGGCACTAAGGTTCAGATTCTGTTTCATTTTGATTCTATCAGTTACACTCCCCGTTGTTCCGGATTCCAGATAAATTTATGAAGCTGTAGCTGCATATTGATATCATTCAATTTCTGTTCCGTCAAAAAATCAACGATTTCTTTTGGCTCTATCCTGCCAAAACAGGGGCTGATATAAATTCCGCATCCCTTATCCACCAACCGGTATTTCTCTATTATCTCTTTACTGCGAAACAAATCCTCTCTGCTTCCCACAACAAACTTCACAGTATCCCGGCTTCGAATATTTTCATAATTGGAAAGACACATTTTTTGTTCCATTCCGCTTACCGAAAGTTTATAATCCAAAGTAAAAGTTATATTATCTTCCTTGTCCTCTCTGTAACCTGCTTTTTCTGTAAGAAAAGGAATAATATCCACACTTCCATTGGTCTCAATCTCAACCTGTATTGAATCGTCCTTCCTCAAAAGCATAAGCAGTTTCATCATATCCTTCTGTACAAGAGGTTCTCCACCTGTCAAAGTAACGTTGACAATCCCTGCATCCTTTATCATCTTATAAATCTCTTGCTCATCATATTCTTCATAAGACACTCCAACTTCATTCGCCCATTTAGTATCACAATATTCACATGCCAGATTGCATCCTGCAAACCGTACAAAATAAGCTAACTGTCCCGCTTTTCTTCCTTCTCCATTGATACTTATAAAATGTTCTACAACATGAAAATGACCCATACTTTCCCCTATCTGCTGTACCCGGCACAATTATCCGGTGTCTCGAACACCTTCACCAACACAACCTGATATCCTTTCTCTTCCATTTTTCCGTAAAAATATTCTGCCAGATTCTCTGCCGTTGGGCGAAACGGGAATTCAATAATACGAAAACCCTCTTCCAGCAAAGCATTCCTTGTATTTTCTTTCAAGCTTTTCCCTTCAATAATCAGACCGTGATCCAGCTCTTCTGTTAATTGTTTCAGATCTTCCTTTAACGTCTTAAAATCTACTACCATCCCCCTCGTCTGTCCTGTTTCTTCCAGGACATCTGCCGTCACTGTAACCTCTACTTTCCAGCGATGACCATGAATATTACTACACTTTCCTTCATATCCCTTCAAAAAATGGGCACTGTCAAAACTTTTACTTGTTTGTAATGTGTACATACTTTCCCTCTTTCCATTATAACTTTATACAAATCAAATTCCCACGAAAATCGATAGGAATCCTCCCCGCTCGTTTCCCCTGACTCCGTATATTTCAAAAAATAAGACCGCTCCTCTCAGCTGATTTTCCAAAACTCATTTTATATATATCCTATGCAATTTCATGAAATTTTCACATAGCAAAACACTTCTATTCCAATATCCGAATAGAAGTGTTTTGTTTATATCCCTTATTCATCGCAAAGCAACGATGTTTTTCACTTTATTCAGCCCTAGTTTTGTTTTAAGACAGGATGGTACTAATGAACTGTCTGTTTTTTATAATCCTAAGATACCACGAACGGTTTTCTCCATTTCGCTCTTATCACATACTGTGTCATGTAAAACAGCCGCACTCCGGATATCCTCAATCGCCTGTGGAATCTTCACACCGGATAACTGATGCAGCTCATCCACAAGCTCAAAATCCGACTGGGATGCATATTTCTTATCAATTGCTTCCATAACACTTCGTGTAAACTTATATGGACTGGCAGTGGATGCAATAACAGCCGGTGTCCTATCCTCCGTATCTGCCACATATTTATCATAAACAGTTGCTGCCACCGCAGTATGTGTATCCATAATATATGCATCTGACTCGTATACCTTTTTGATTGTTGCCGCTGTCTCTGCCTCGGTTGCATAATTACCATAGAATTCTGATAAATTCTTCTTCATCTCTTCTGAAATCTCATACTTACCTTCTGACGTAAGTGCGTTCATCAGTTCAGAATTCTTCGCTGCATCATCACCAGCAATACGATAGATCAGTCTCTCTAAATTGCTCGAAATGAGAATATCCATAGATGGAGATGTTGTCAGAATAAAGTCTCTGTTCTTATCATAAACACCCGTTTCAAAGAAATCATACAATACTTTATTTTCATTTGAAGCACAGATGAACTTTGCAATCGGAAGCCCCATTTCCTTTGCATAGTAAGCAGCTAAAATATTACCAAAATTACCAGTCGGAACCACTACATTGATCTTATCACCTGCTTTGATCTCCCCACGGGCAATCAGGCGGGTATAAGCATAAACGTAATAAACCATCTGTGGCACAAGACGACCAATATTGATAGAATTCGCAGAGGAGAATTGGAATCCCTTTGCATCCATTTCCTTTGCGAGATTCTTGTCGTTGAACATATTCTTTACACCCGTCTGGGCATCATCAAAATTGCCAACAATCCCAACAACAGATGTATTGTCTCCCTTCTGGGTCACCATCTGTTTTTCCTGAATCGGGCTTACGCCATTCTTTGGATAAAATACAATGATCTTTGTTCCCGGGACGTCTGCAAATCCTGCCAATGCCGCTTTTCCGGTATCTCCGGACGTCGCTGTCAAAATCACAATATCATTCTTAACATTATTCTTCTTGGCAGATGTTACTAATAAATATGGAAGAATGGAGAGTGCCATATCCTTAAATGCAATGGTTGAACCGTGAAATAACTCTAAATAATGTGCACCAGCCTTCTTTACAACAGGTGCAATTTCCTGAGTATCAAACTTCTTGTCATACGCACTGTTAATACAATATTTTAATTCTTCTTCTGTAAAGTCCGTCAGCATACGGCTCATCACCTCATATGCCACTTCCTGATAGCTCTTCTTTGCCAAATCATTTAAATCAACATCAAGTGCAGGAATGGAATCCGGAACAAATAAACCACCATTTTCTGCCAGACCTTTCAATATAGCCTGCGATGCAGTTGCTGTTTCATTACTGTTTCTTGTACTTCTGTAAGTTACTGCCATTCTTTTCTCCTCTTTTCTTTCATGTTGTTTTCCTTATATATCTTTACCACAATTAAAGATAAACTGCAAGTTATTTAGCTAAATAAACTTCTACGGTTCTTCTTCCCCAGTTAAGAGCTTCCTTATGTGTCATAAAAAACATGTCGATTCGGTTTCCCTTAATTGCACCACCACGGTCTTCTGCGACATAAACCTGCCCGTTGATGACAACTTTTGTTCCAAAAGGAATAACATTTGTATCCACTGCAATTGTACGGTTAGAAGTCGGAACCGTTCCACTGGCGGTGCGGTTATTACCGGAATATACTCCACAACAGATACGACAGGTGCAATATGCTGTGACTGTAAATGTACCCAGACTTTCCCCATTCTTTGAAGCAAATACCGGCTCTCCTACCCTTCCTCCTCGTGAAGCAGTATCATCAGAGCCACTATCACCCGAGCCTGTTCCGGTATAACCAGCTTCATTCGTAGCAATCTTCTGTGCCGCAGCTCTAATCTGGGCTTCTTTTGCTCTCTGGGCGGCAAGAACAGCATCTCTTTTCTGCTTATCCCTCGCTTCCTGCTCTGCTTTTGCCTTCTGATATGCAAGCTTATCCGATGTCCGTTGACTCATAGCAGTTAAATTGTTAACTGCCCGTATCTCTTCCATTCTTTCAGACTCATAATACTGATCCATATAGTCCATCTTCGCCAGCATCAGATCATCCATATAACCATATCTCATTGTATCATAGCTTACTTTCTGCACTCTGCTTGTCACATGATTCGTTTCATTCAAATTAGCTGCTGCAACCGGAACACTGCATAATTTTCCCGGAAGTTCATCAGCTTTAACGATCACCCTGTATCCCAAAATACAGACTATCCCTGCCACAAAAACAATTAAAAGAATCTCCATAACTTTCTTAAGCTGTATCTTCTTTTCCATGCTAACATCGCCTTCTCATGTAAATCTACCTTCCATCTCTCCTCATAAAACAGGACTAGACATATGTATTTGATTATAAGTTTTCTTATGAAAAAGGTCAAGTATTTTGTTTAATGCTTCAATATGTTAGAATTATAATAGTTACTGTTCAGACGTACGTCACCGATTGTCAATAACATATTCTGAACCGTCCGGCTAACCGCTGAACTGTATCGCCAATTTCTTTTATACGGAGGCAAGCCATGGCACATACACCCGGTGTAACAACTGCAAAGAAAAAAGATGGAACTATTTATTATCGTTCTTCCATTACTATTCAATCAAAACATGTCAGTCTGGGAAGTTTTTCTTCAGCTGCCGAGGCTGGAAAAGCATACGAAGAGGCCAGTGCGATTATACGAGATGGTCAATACCAGCTTGAAGATTATAATAAAACTTTCTCTTTGGATTTTTCAAAATTTGTCATTTTGATCAATTATCGTAACAGTGGCATCTATTTCAAAAATCCAATTTATTTGCAAACCGGTTTTTTTTACTACTATCTTTCACCAGATCGTTTTTTGATCTTT
>CAJOPP010000069.1 GCA_905236365.1 uncultured Lachnospiraceae bacterium | reverse complement strand
GGAAACAGCAGGTTTTGTAGGAATCAAAAAGCGAAGAGGACCCTCTGAGAACGTCGGCACTTAGCGAATGGGTGCTCCCAAAGAGCATTCATGAACTTAGTGTCCGCCACCCCCACAAACAGGAATTTGAAAGAATGAATTGCGAAAAGGGAAATTCAATGGTATATTGATACAAGTACACGAAATATCTGTTTTTAATGGACAATCGGTGTGTTGGAGAAAAAGTATGGGAATCGAGGAAGAAAAATGGCTTTTGATGGAGTTGTGATATCTAATATTGTGAGAGATATGAGGGAACGATTAACAGGTGGGCGTATTTACAAGATTTATCAGCCAGAAAATGATGAGATTAATCTGGTAATCAAGAATCAGGGAAAGACTTTCCGATTGATGTTAAATGCGAGTGCAACATTGCCGTTGGTGTATTTTTTGTCAGAGAATAAAGTGAATCCACAGACGGCACCGAATTTTTGTATGCTGCTTAGAAAACATATTGGAAATGGGCGGATTATTGGAATTGAACAGCCGGGATTTGAACGAATCATTATGATTGAGATTGAACATTTAGATGAGATGGGTGATTTGTGCCGGAAGAAGCTTGTGATTGAGCTAATGGGTAAGCATAGCAATATTATTTTTATGGAAGAAGATGGACGTATTGTGGATGCAATCAAGCGAATTGGTGCACAGATCAGTTCGGTCAGGGAGGTACTTCCGGGATACGAATATGTATTGCCACCGAATGAGAAAGTTGACCCGACAGAGGTAACCGAAGAATATTTTTGCTCGGTTATTTTAGAAAAGCCGATGAGCATTGATAAGGCAATCTATAGTTCGATTACAGGGTTTTCAAAGCTGATTGCCGGTGAGTTGTGTTATGAGGCAGGGGTAGATGGTAATTTCAGTACTGACAGTCTTGCGGATTCCAATAAACGGGCATTATGGAATGCATTTTCTGATCTGATAAATCGTATCAGGAGTGGAGATTATGCACCATGTATCATATATGATAAGGGGGAACCGGTGGCATTTAGTGCAGTGCCTTTACGGATGTATCAGGATCTTTCGGTAGAAACGTATTCAGATATTTCTGAATTGCTTTTTGCCTTTTATGCAAAAAAAGATGTCTATTCCCGCATGCACCAGAAATCCACAGACTTAAGAAAAGTATTGCAGTCAGCAGTGGAACGGACTTCTAAGAAATATGATATTCAACGAAAACAGCTAAAAGATACGGAAAAGAGAGAAAAATACAGAATATATGGAGAACTTCTTCAGACTTATGGATATGAAGCAAAACCGGGAGATAAGAATATTACGGTGCTCAATTATTATAACAATGAAGAAATTACGATTCCATTGGATGAGACATTGACACCGGTGGAAAATGCAAACCGGTATTTTAATAAATATAATAAATTGAAGCGTACCTATGAAGCTTCTCTTAAATTGGTGAAGGAGAGTAAGGAGACGTTAGATCATCTGCTTTCTTTGCAAAATAGTGTGGAGATGGCAGAGTCGGAGGCAGATTTGGCAGAAATCAAAGAGGAAATGATCTTATCCGGATTTGTGAAAGCGAAACCATCGAAAAAGCAAGGAGGGAAAGTGGAAAAAAGCAAGCCGTTACATTTTCTCTCTTCGGATGGATTTCATATGTACGTTGGAAAAAATAATCTGCAAAATGACAGACTTACCTTTAAGACAGCAGGTTCCAAAGATCTTTGGTTTCATGCAAAAGAGATGCCTGGTTCTCATGTGATTGTGAAGTTAGAAGGGGCGGAGGATGTTCCGGATGCGACTTATGAGGAGGCAGCTAGACTGGCAGCTTTTTATTCATCAGGTAAGACCAGTCCCAAGGTAGAAATTGATTATACGAGAAGAGGAAATCTTAAAAAACCACCTCAGGCGAATCCGGGATTTGTTATTTATCATACAAATTATTCTATGATTGCATTGCCGGATATCAAAGGGATTAAAGAGGTGAAAGAGTAGGATATACTTTGTGAAGCATAGTTTTGACCCCGACATCATGACATTGCGTCTGAACAGTAACTGAACTGTTACAAAGGGTGACATAATGGCAACTGACATCTTGCAATTTTGTGGACCATGAGGTATAATAAAATGAATTGCCTTAATTTGGCAGGCAGATTAGGTGAATTATTTGAAGGATAGAGGAATATGAAGATTTACTTCTATGTTTTTGTTAGAAAATAAAGATAACAGATAATTTTGCAGGGGAAGTATAGTGATAAAATAGGGGGCACACATGGTAAAGAGTATGACGGGCTTTGGTCGTAGTGAGAGCATTACGAAGGAGCGCAAGATAGTAGTAGAGATGAAATCTGTGAATCACAGATATTGTGATATCAATATAAAAATGCCAAAAAAGTTGAACTTTTTTGAGGCAAGTATCAGAAATCATTTAAAGAAATATATCGGAAGAGGTAAGGTGGATATTTCTATTATCTATGAAGATTATACGGAGAGTAATCTTTGTGTGAAGTATAATGCAAAGATTGCAGCAGAATATGTAAAGTATCTAAATGAAATTGCAGATCAATTTGAACTCAAGAATGAACTATCCCCAGTGACATTGTCCAAATATCCTGAAGTGTTTACGTTAGAAGAACAAACGGAGAATGAAGATGCATTATGGAAAGATTTGGAAGAGATTCTGGATGATGCAGCTAAGCAGTTTGTAGAATCCAGAACGAAAGAAGGAGAGGTATTGAAGGCTGATCTGATTGAAAAACTGGATGGAATGCTTTCCATGGTTGATTCTATTGAATCAATTTCTCCATCTTTGGTAGAAGAGTACCGTAATCGTTTGGAGAGTAAGGTAAAAGAACTGTTAGAAGGTGTAACCTTAGACGAGAGTCGTATTGCAACAGAAGTTACCATTTATGCAGATAAGATTTGTGTGGATGAAGAGACAGTAAGACTTCGCAGCCATATAGAGAACACAAAGGCAATCTTGACAGAAGGTGGAAATGTTGGTCGTAAACTGGATTTTATTGCACAGGAGATGAACAGAGAGGCCAATACTATTTTGTCGAAGGCGAATTCATTAGAGATTTCAAATATAGCAATTGATTTAAAGACAGAGATTGAGAAAGTCAGAGAACAGATACAGAATATTGAGTAAAGGATGATGCATATGAATAAGAAAGGTGTTTTGATTGTCATTTCCGGATTTTCTGGTGTGGGCAAAGGAACCGTTGTAAAAAAACTAGTTGAAAAGTATGATTACAGTCTTTCTGTTTCTGCTACTACAAGACAGCCAAGACCAGGAGAGGTGGATGGGAAAGATTACCATTTTAAAACGGTGGAAGAGTTCGAGAATCTGATTGATTACAATGGATTTATTGAATGGGCACAGTATGTGGAGAATTATTATGGTACTCCAAGAAAATATGTAGAAGATGAACTTGCAAAAGGTAAGAATGTGATTTTGGAGATAGAAGTTCAGGGGGCGATGAATATCAAGGAACAGTATCCGGATGCAGTACTGATCTTCTTAACAGCACCGGATGGTAATACTTTAAAGACAAGATTAGAAAGCAGAGGAACCGAAGATACTAAGGTCATTGCGAAGCGCTTAAAGCGAGCCTTTGAAGAGACAGAAGATATGTCGCACTATGATTATCTGGTAGTCAATGATGATTTAGATATCTGCGTAGAACATGTGCATGCGGTAATTTTGGCAGAAAGTTTTAAAACTGCTAAAAATATAGATTATATTTCCAATATGAAAGAGGAATTATCAAAAATTCGAAAGGAGATTACATTATGATACATCCATCATATACGGATTTAATGGAAGTTGTTAACAGTGAGGTGGAACCGGGAGAGCAGCCGGTGGTACAGAGTAGATATTCTATCGTGCTTGCTACTGCAAAGAGAGCACGTCAGATTATTGCAGGAGATGAGCCTTTGGTAAAAAGTGATGGGAAGAAACCATTGTCAGTAGCTGTAGAAGAACTTTATGAGAGTAAAGTTAAGATTGTTGGAGATGAAGAGGATCAATAGTTTTTGCAAATACAATGTTCGGTTTGCAGATGCGTAAACGATGAAGTGAATCACAAGTCAACAATTATGCAGTAAATATAGAAGACGAACAGGTTCGTCATTACTTGCAGGAATAAGAAAGGAGCTGTCACGGATAAAGATTCGACTGGTAGCGGTTTGTAAATACTATTATTTCAAATACGCTGTGCTGGAAGGATATAGGTGACAGCTTTTATGATTTTATGTGCAAGCGTATGATACAAGATTTCAGTAGCGGGTATACGGGCATTGTATAAGATATTTTCCGAAACAATCAGTCAGGAGGATTGTATGAATTTAAGAAAATTAGTTGAAAAAACCGAATATCAACTCGTTCAGGGCAATCTGGATGTAGAAGTTGTGAATATTGAGAATGATTCCAGAAAAGTGACAGAAGGGACATTGTTTTTTTGTATTACAGGAGCGGTTTCGGATGGTCATCAGTATGCGAAAGAGGTATCAGAAAAGGGAGCTTGTGTTCTTGTAGTAGAAAAGGAAGTAGAGGTGACGGAAAATGTAACAGTCCTTCGGGTGGAGAATACCCGATATGCTATGGCAATGATCTCGACAGCGTTTTATGATTATCCGTCAGATCAATTGAAAGTCATCGGTATTACCGGAACCAAGGGAAAGACAACAACGACCTATATGATTAAATCAATGTTGGAGGCTGCAGGACACAAGACTGGATTGATTGGTACGATCGAAAGTGTGATTGGGGATAAAGTGATTCCCTCGCAAAATACTACTCCGGAGTCTATTGTGATGCAAAAACGGTTGAGAGAAATGGTAGATGCCGGTCTGGACAGCGTGGTTATGGAGGTATCTTCTCAAGGCCTTATGCTTGATCGGGTTGCGGGAATCTCTTTTGATTATGGTATTTTCACTAATCTGTCAGAGGATCATATTGGACCAAATGAACATAAAGATTTTGCAGAGTATCTTGGTTGGAAATCAAAATTGTTTCGCTTATGTAAAAAGGGAATTTTTAACATTGATGATCCATATTGTGAAGAAATTTTGAACGGTCATACTTGTGATGTGATTACCTATGGTATGAAAGATGAAGCAGACTATCAGGCGAAGAATCTGAAACTTTATGAAAAAGAAGCTTGCCTTGGTATTACTTATGAATTAGATGGAATTAATCAGGAAGATGTGATCGTAGATATGCCGGGAGAGTTTTCAGTTCATAATTCTCTTTCAGCAATTGCGGTTGCAAAAGAAATGGGAGTTCCAATGGAACATATTTTAGAGATTCTGACAACAATTCGTGTTAAGGGGCGTGTGGAATTAATCCCGATTTCCGATTCGTTTACCATATTGATTGATTATGCACATAATGCAGCAAGTCTGGAGAGCTTGTTAGGAGCTCTTCGGGAATATCATCCGGCAAGATTGATTACTTTGTTTGGATGTGGAGGAAATCGTTCTAAGGTAAGACGTTATGAGATGGGAGAAGTTTCAGGAATGCAATCGGATCTCACAATTATTACATCGGATAATCCGAGAGATGAAGAGCCACAGGCGATCATGGATGATATCAAAATCGGTATTGGAAAAACAAGTGGTAAGTTTGTGGAGATTATGGATCGTAAAGAAGCAATCCGATATGCAATTCTTCATGCTCGGCAGGGTGATGTTATTGTGTTGGCAGGGAAAGGACATGAGACTTATCAAGAGATAAAAGGAGTAAAATATCCTATGGATGAACGTGTGTTGATTCGGGAAATATTGGAGGAAGAGGATGTTACAAAAATATGTGGATATAATAATCGATATTTCGCATGAGGCAATCGATCGCCCCTTTCAATACAGTGTACCGGAAGGCTTGATTCCATATGTAAAGATTGGTACACAGGTTACTGTTCCGTTTGGTCTGGGAAATCGAATTCGTTCCGGATATGTAATTGGCATTTCGGATACACCATCTTTTGATCCATCAAAAATTAAAGAGATAGATGGAATCAAGACAGGAGGAATTCCAATTGAGAGTTCGATGATTGAATTAGCCTCTTTTATTAAGGAACAGTATGGCTCTACGATGATCAATGCATTGAAAACGGTTATGCCGATCAAAGAAGAAGTAAGGCATCTCGCTTATAAACAAGTCAATCTGTTGATTTCCGGATCGGAAGCGAAAGAGTATCTTGAATATTATCAGAAAAGAAATGCAAGGGCAAAGATTCGTCTTTTGACGGAATTGATGGAAGAAAAACAAATTCCACTTTCGCTGGTAACAGGAAAATTGAATATTTCTTCCTCTACGCTTAAGTCAATGCAGACAGAGTGTGTAATTTCCATTGAAGAGGAAAGTTATTACCGTGATGTTATAAAAGGAGAAGCGGAGATTGATTCCGACAGAGAGAGCCCGAATCAGGAACAGCAGTCAGCAATCAACAGAGTGGTAACGGATTATGAGAACCATCAGGCGGGTACGTATTTGTTAAAGGGAATCACCGGAAGTGGTAAAACGCTTGTCTATATCGAGATGGTTGAAAAAATCGTGGAGATGGGAAAACAGGCGATTGTATTAATACCGGAAATTGCACTGACCTACCAGACGGTTAAAAGATTTCGGAAACGGTTTGGTAATCAGGTAACAATTATGAATTCCAAGTTAAGCAAGGGAGAACGGTATGACCAGTTTCAAAAGGCGAAGAAAGGGGAGGTATCTGTTATGATTGGTCCCAGGTCTGCGTTGTTTACACCGTTTCCGGATTTGGGAATCATTATTATTGATGAAGAACATGAAACAACATATAAGAGTGAGTATCCTCCAAAATATCATGCAAGAGAGGTTGCTATTGAGAGGGCTAGAATGACCGGAGCAGCGGTTGTCCTTGGGTCTGCAACTCCATCTGTTGAATCCTATTATCGTGCCTTAAAAGGAGAGTATCAGTTGCTTACCCTGGAAAAACGGGCAATTGAAGAGGCTTCTCTTGCGAATGTTTCCGTAGTAGATTTAAGAGAAGAATTAAAACTTGGCAATCGTAGTATCTTTAGTAAACGCTTGCAAGATCTGATCGCAGATCGTTTGGAGAAGAAGGAACAGATCATGTTGTTCATTAACCGGAGAGGATATTCCGGTTTTATATCCTGCAGAAGTTGTGGACATGTGTTCAGATGTCCACATTGTGATGTGTCGTTAACGGAACATTTTTCAGGAACACCGAAGGCAAAGTTGGTCTGCCATTATTGTGGTTATGAAGAAAAGAAAACAGCATCCTGCCCAAAATGCCAATCTAAAATGATTGCTGGTTTTGGGATTGGGACACAGAAAGTAGAGGAAATGGTAAAGAAGATGTACCCGGAGGCAAGGACGCTTCGAATGGATACGGATACCACAAGAAATAAGGATGATTATGAAAATATCCTGAATCAGTTTGCAAATGGGCAGGCAGATATTCTGGTAGGAACTCAGATGATTGTAAAGGGACATGATTTTACACAGGTGACGTTGGTAGGTATCATTGCTGCGGATCTTACTCTTTTTGAAAATGATTACCGGTCAGCGGAGCGGACTTTTGATCTTCTGACACAGGCTGCAGGACGTGCAGGGAGAGGCAATCTTCGGGGAGAAGTGGTGATTCAGACTTACGCACCGGATCATTATTGTATTGAAGCTGCTGCAAAGCAGGATTACATTGCTTTTTATGAGCAGGAAAAAGCATACCGAAGCCTGCTTTCTTATCCGCCATTTACACATGTACTTGCTATCTTTATGGAAGATATTAATCAGGAAAAAGTACGAGTGCTTTCGGAAATACTGAAAGAGATGATCAGGGAATGGGGCAAAGATAATCGGGTTCAGGTGATTGGACCGTGTGATGCAACAATTGCGAAGGTCAATGACCGATATCGAAGGGTCATTTATTTAAAACATAATGAATATGAAAAGCTGGTAGACATCAAGAATCAAACAGAGGAATTTTTGGAAAAGAATGCAGCTTATAAAGAGATTAATTTATCATTTGATTTTGATCCGATGCATGTTTATTAAAAAGTCGTATCTATTCAGCAGGACTGAACTGTAACAACTGTTACTACGAAAATGAAAAGTTTTTGCATTAGGGTTATATTATGTAATAATTTATGATATAATAACCAATTGTAGAATTTTATAAAGAGTGTGACAGTGCATAAAAGGAGAAACAAACGATGGCGTTACGACAAATCCGATATGACGGAGACGATATTTTAAGGAAAAAATGTAAAGAAGTAAAAGAAATGACTGAGCGTACAAGAATTTTGATTGATGACATGTTTGAGACAATGTACGAGGCAAACGGTGTTGGTCTTGCAGCACCGCAGATTGGAATCTTGAAACGAATTGTGGTGATTGATGTGGATTATGAACACCCATATGTTTTGATCAATCCGGTAATTGTAGAACAGGATGGGGAACAGACCGGAGATGAGGGGTGCCTTAGTCTTCCTGGGAAGGTTGCGGAGGTTACCAGACCGAGTCATGTGGTATGTAAATTTCTGAATGAGGATATGGAAGAGGCGACAATCGAAGCAGATGATCTCCTGGCAAGAGCAATCTGTCATGAACTTGATCATTTGGAAGGAATCTTATATAAGGATCTTGCAGAAGGTCCATTGCGCGACGTAGAATACGAGGATTGATACAAAGCGTTTAGAGAGGTAATGACGACTTGGCAGAGAGAGTAATCTCTGTTGCAAAATGGAAGGGTGCAATAAATCTATCAGGTTCATAAAGCAGGCGTGATGTTACCAGAACTGTGAAGTGCACATGACGATACCGTATATTATAAATAAGGAGATGTTTCAATGAAAGTAGTATATATGGGAACACCGGATTTTGCGGTAAATACTTTAGAGGCAATCGTAAATGCCGGGCATGAGGTTGCTCTCGTTGTAACCCAGCCGGACAAGGCAAAGGGACGTGGAAAGAAATTAATGCATACACCGGTAAAAGAAAAGGCCTTAGAATATCATTTGCCGATTGCACAGCCGGAAAAGGTAAGGGAAGAGGCGTTTGTGGAAGAATTAGAACAGATTGCTCCGGATGTGATTGTGGTTGTTGCCTTTGGTCAGCTTCTTCCGGAGAGTATTCTGAATATTCCGAAGTTTGGTTGTATCAATGTTCATGCCTCACTTCTTCCGGCATATCGGGGAGCAGCACCTATTCAATGGGCTGTGATTGATGGTTTGGAAGAAACAGGAGTGACCACCCAGTATATGGAAAAAGGATTGGATACCGGAGATATTATCGGACAACGGAAAATTCGGTTGAATCGGGAAGAAACAGGTGGTTCTCTATTCGATCGATTGGCAGAAGAAGGAGCTTTTTTAATGTTAGATACATTAGAACAGATAGAAAATGGAACGGCAAGCAGAACGAAGCAGGATGATTCAAAGAGCAGTTATGCACAAAAGTTGACAAAAGATATGGGATGTCTGGATTTTTCAAAGGATGCAGTGACATTAGAACGTCTGATCAGAGGATTAAATCCATGGCCAAGTGCTTATACCAAAATCAAGGATAAGAGTTTGAAAATTTATCAAGCGGAGATTTTGTCAGAGGAAGAGATTATAAAGAATGGGCAGGAAAAGCAGGAAGAGGGAAACATTATTGCTGTGGACAAGAAGAGTTTTACCGTTCGTTGTAAAGAAGGTGCATTAAGAATACTGAATCTGCAATTGGAAGGAAAGAAAAGAATGGATACATCTGCATTTTTGTTAGGATATGATGTACAGGTAGACATGAAACTTGGATAAAATACCGTGACGGAGATAATAGAAAAGCAAAAATGCAAATAATGGAATTATAGAGGAAAGAATTCCTTTGTAATCCACATAGATAAGGAACGGAAATAGAAAGAGATTGGAAAAATGTCAGATAAGGAAAATATCAGGCTGCTTGCATTGGAGACTTTGTTGGAAGTAGAAAAAAAGAATAGTTTTGTAAAGGATGCACTTCATAAGACACTGTATCAAAAACAATTTTTAAGTAAACAGGACAGGGCTTTTTTGACCCGTCTGGTAGAAGGAGTCACTGAATATCAGGTTCGGTTGGATTATGTGATCAATGCGTATAGTAGGACAAAGGTCGATAAATGTAAGCCGCTTATCCGGTGTGTTCTTCGCATGGGTGTTTATCAGATGCTTTATATGGATAGTGTGCCAAATGAAGCAGCATGCAATGAAAGTGTGAAATTAGCTAAGCAAAAAGGTTTTCATAACCTTTCAGGTTATGTAAATGGAGTGCTTCGTGAAGTTGAACGTAATCTGGATCAGATTACATTTCCGGAGGAAAAAGAAAACTTGACGGAATATCTGTCCGTCACTTATTCCATGCCAATCTGGCTGGTTGAACAAATGTTAGAATGGTATGACAAGGAAACTGTTCGAACGATATTGGCAGCATCTGTACAGTCTGTCGACTTGACGATTCGTGTAAACACCGAAAAGACAACAATTGAAGCACTTTCGGAAAAACTTTCTGCAGATGGAATACAGGTATCAACAGGAGATTATGTAAATGAAGCCCTTCATTTAGAGAATATTAATTATGTAAAAAGACTTCCTGGATTTAAGGAGGGAGAGTTTTTTGTACAGGATGAAAGTTCAATGCTGCTTTACAGAATTGCAGCTCCGGAGAAAGAGTTGTTAAGGACAGGTGCGGAGAAGTTAAAAATACTGGATTTATGTGCTGCTCCGGGTGGAAAATGCACACATTTTGCCCAGAAACTTGGAAAACAGGGATGGGTAGAGGCAAGAGATTTGTCGGAAAAGAAAGTAGATTTAATCAAGGAGAATATAGAACGGTTGAATCTGGAAAATATTCAGACGAAGGTATGGGATGCTTTGGTGCCTGATCCAGAGAGGAAAGAATGGGCAGACATTGTAATTGCAGACCTGCCATGCTCTGGTCTTGGAATTATATCGAAGAAGAATGATATTAAATATCATTTGAAAAAGGAGCAATTGACAGAACTTTCAAATTTGCAGAGGACAATTTTAACCAATGCAGCTTCCTATGTTAAACCAGGTGGGATTTTATTATATAGTACCTGTACATTGAATCCACATGAGAATCAGGAGAATGCAAATTGGTTTTTGAATCATTTTTCATTTGAAAAGGTATCCATTGCAGAATCATTGCCGGAAACATTAAAAGGATTTCAGCAGGAACAGAATATGTTGCAATTGTTTCCGGGCATTGCAAAATGTGATGGTTTCTTTATTTCTAAATTTCGAAAAGTTACTGATAGAAGATAAAAGGAAGCAGATATGGATATAAAATCAATGACTCTGCAAGAACTTACAGAGTATCTGGAAACAAAAAATTACCCCAAATTCAGGGCAAAACAGATCTATGATTGGTGTCATGTAAAGCTGGTACGGGATGTAGAAGAAATGAATAATATTCCCAAGAATATCAGGGCATGGCTACAGGAAGAATTTGTGGCACTCGAAGTTGTATCCCGTTTGGTGTCAAAAACAGATGGAACCAATAAGTTTGTATTTCGATTGTCAGATGGAAATGTAATAGAAAGTGTGTTTATGCCATATAAACATGGCAATTCTGTTTGTATTTCTTCTCAGGCTGGATGTAGGATGGGATGTCGGTTTTGTGCTTCAACCTTGATGGGATTAACTAGAAATCTGACTGCATCTGAGATGCTTGATCAGATTTATGCAATATCAAGAATCACTGGAGAGCGGATATCGAATGTGGTTGTGATGGGAACAGGAGAACCTTTGGATAATTATGAAAATTTGTGTCGATTTATCACGTTACTTACCAATGAAGATGGACTTCATATCAGTCAGAGGAATATTACGGTTTCGAGCTGTGGTTTAGTACCTCAGATTTATAAACTGGCAGATGAACAGTTTACGATTACATTTGCGGTATCGCTGCATGCACCAAATGATACAAAAAGAAAGGCACTAATGCCGATTGCCAATAAGTATAGCATTGCTGAAGTGTTAGAAGCATGCCGTTACTATTTTAATAAAACGGGACGAAGAATTACTTTTGAATATTCTTTGGTAGCAGGAGAAAATGATTCAAAGGAGGATGCAAGAGAGCTTGCAGAATTACTTTCCGGCTTTCCGTGTCATATCAATTTGATACCTGTAAATCCAATCAAAGAGCGTGAATATAAGAGAGCAGATCATAATTCTGTGCAAAAATTTAAAGTTTTGCTTGAAAAAAATGCAATAAATGTTACTATTAGAAGAGGTATGGGCAAAGAT
>CAJOPP010000068.1 GCA_905236365.1 uncultured Lachnospiraceae bacterium | reverse complement strand
GCTGAATAGTTACAAAATATAAAAAATGAGGTGAAATGTGTGAGATGTTATTATTCGGATGAACAGGAGCAAATGGTGGAAAGAGAAATTGCTCTTGCGTATGATAAACCGGGAGAATTTCAGCAGGTAAAAATTTATCCACAGGAAGTTTATCAGAAAATAATCGGATTTGGCGGAGCTTTTACGGAGGCGGCTGCTTATACCTATTCAAAGATGAGCAAAAAGAGTCAGGAAAAACTTCTGGAATTATATTTTGGAGCATCAGGCAATCATTACAGTTTATGCAGGACACATATTCAAAGCTGTGATTTTGCATTGGGAAACTATGCTTACATGGATGATCCGGAAGACAGATTACTGAAAAGTTTTTCCATCGAACGGGATAAAAAATATTTAATACCTCTGATTCAAGAAGCGTTAAAACTGGATAAGAACATTTCTCTTTTGGCATCACCATGGAGTCCTCCTGCATTTATGAAAACAAACGGAGAGATGAATCATGGCGGAAAACTGATGGATGCATATAAAGCTATGTGGGCAGAAATGATTGCCAAGTATCTTTTCTCTTATGAAAAAGAGGGAGTCCATATTAGCAGGCTGACAGTTCAGAATGAACCTGCTGCAGTGCAGACTTGGGATTCTTGCAACTATTCCGGAAAAGAAGAAGCGGAATTTGTCAGGGATTATCTAAAACCGGCGTTGCAGCATACCGGTTTTAAAGATGTAAAGATTAATGTATGGGATCATAATAAAGACATTATAATTGAACGGTTAGAAGAAAGCTTTGGAGTGCAGCATGCAAAAGAAGTGATTGATGGAATAGCATTTCACTGGTATACCGGTGATCATTTTGAAGCACTAAGAAGAATACACGAAAAGTATGAGGATAAAGAATTGATCTTTACGGAAGGATGTGTGGAATATTCCAGATTTGACACAGACAGTCAGATTGCACATGCAGAGATGTATGCTCATGATATGATTGGCAATCTTCTGGCAGGGACCAATGGATGGATTGACTGGAATCTTTATCTGAATGAAGAGGGAGGTCCGAATCATGTGAAGAACTATTGTGGTGCACCGGTTATGTGTGATACAGGAAAGGATATCATTGATGTAAAGCTTTCCTATTATTACATAAGACATTTCAGCCGATTTATTCGTCCGGGAGCCAGAAGGATTTTGGTATCTTCTTTTACCTCAGATCTGGAATGCTGCGGTTTCCAAAATGTGGATGGCTCTGTTGTAATTGTAATTTTGAACCGTACAGATGAAGTGATAGAATATTCGCTTTCTATGGCAGAAAGTACAACAAAATTAGCTCAAAAAGCACATTCTATCATGACATTTGTTATGGGAACGCCTGCATATAGTTAATACCTGTTTCCTCTATTGGTAGGCGTATAGAAAGAATGAAAGCACAGTATTGCTTCTGTAGAAACAATACTGTGCTTTCTGCTATTAGCCATACAGCAGGCATGCGACATCGTGACATTGGTTCAGACATACCACACTCGGTGACTGTTTACTGACTAACGAGTGAACTGTAACAACGTTTACTCTGGAGGTTGGGAACCATAAAACTAACGGTTGTCATGATGTAATCCTTGTGTTACAATTTGGTCATGCACAAACAAGATGACAGCATATGAGAAGCGTGCAAAATGATTTTTACGGATGGTTCCGTGTTTTACATTTTCTAACAGATGGGAGAAGTACAAATGAAACAATATAGAATTCTAGCAGGGATTAGCATTGGACTGATGTTCATATTGAGTGGATGCCAAAAGCAGTATTATAATAAGGGACTTCCTTTTACAATGGATACATCGCAGTTACCGGGATATAGTAATGCGGAGATTTTAGCACTTGCAGAAGATAATTATGAGCGATTTATGCATGCCAGCTATATTCAGGTGACAGATAAGTTTGGTAACTTTCACAAGATTAAGATCAGTGCGGATATTGATCGGCATGACTGGGATTTTTCTAATTTACAGACAGATGGAACGATAAAAAATTATGTAGAGGAAGATGGTTCCGTCAAAAAAATTGGAATTGATGTATCGGAGCATCAGGGGGTGATTAACTGGGAGAAAGTTGCAGATGCGGTTGATTTTGCATTTATCCGGCTTGGATATAGAGGATACACTGGCGGGAAAATGGCATTAGATGGTTATTATTCGGCAAATATGAAAGGTGCGACGGAGAATGGGATTCCTGTGGGTGTGTATTTTTATTCTCAGGCAACTTCCTATGAAGAAGGTGTGGAAGAAGCGAAATTTGTGTTGAACAATCTTGGGGAATATACGTTGTCTTATCCCATTGTATTAGACAGGGAGGATCCGATGCAGGAGGATGCCAGGACCAATGATCTGTCACTAGAAGAACATACGCAGGCAGCACTTGGCTTTCTGGAGACAATTAGTGCAGCGGGATATCCGGTAATGACATATACGAACCGGAATTATTATGCATTGTATCTGGATCTGGAACAAGTATATCAGTATCCGGTGTGGTTTGCCCAATATGCAGACGAACCGGATTGGCCATATCAATTTTCAATCTGGCAATATACGGAGAGTGGTGAAATTCCGGGAATATATGGTTATGTGGATTTGAATCTGGAGATGATGGCACCATAAAGGAAGCTACAGTGGGAAGTTGATACTGTGGATGGAGAACAAAGTGTTGCAACTCTGATGGAAAAGAATCGGAGTGGAAAAAGAGTGGGATTCAATCGAAAGCAAAAAGAGGCTGGCGTACCGGATTGGTACGTCAGCCTTGTTTTTTGCTTTATAGGAAACTTCGTCTCCTATAAAGCAAAAACGCTCTGCAGGATGTGCACCTTACGGAGAAGAAGTTAATTGCTTCGCAATACCGCTCGGGCACGAAAGAGTTGCAAGCGACTCTTTTTTAAAAGCGAAAATCCCGTTTACCTAAATGAATGCTTTCTAAATGCTCGATCACAATCTCCCGCACTTTCGGGTTGGGGATATTTTCTAATTCTTTCCGAATCAGTTTCTGTCCCAGTGTGTTTGTTTCCGGAGAGGCATAATCCTCCAGATATTCTTTTAAGGTCATAAGGGCATTTGGCAGACAGCAGTTTTGGATCTGTCCGCTTTTACAAAGACTCATAAAGCGGTCTCCTGTACGACCTTCCCGATAGCAGGCGGTACAGAAACTTGGAATATAGTCCATTTCCATCAACCATTTTACAACTTCATCTAATGTACGGTTATCGTTGACATCAAATTGTTCCGAACGGGCATCGTCCGGTTCGGCTTCGTAATAACCGCCAACAGAAGTTTTGGATCCGCCGCTGATCTGTGAGATGCCCAAATGCAGTACTTTCTCCCGGCAAGCCTGACTCTCTCTTGTGGAGACAATCATACCGGTATATGGAACGGCAATCCGGATACAGGCAACAAGTTTTGCAAAAGTATCATCATCAATGCCGTTATCGAAAGAGGAGACGTCAATATCGTCAGCATGTCGGATACGGGGAACGCTGATGGTATGAGGTCCCACACCGTGAACGGCTTCTAAGTGTTCGGCATGCATCAAAAGACCTGCAAATTCATAGCGGTATAATTCCAGTCCGAATAATACGCCAAGACCAACATCATCAATTCCGCCTTCCATGGCCCTGTCCATTGCTTCGGTATGGTAGGCATAATCATGCTTTGGTCCGGTCGGATGGAGCTTCTCATAACTTTCTTTGTGATAAGTTTCCTGAAACAGAATATAAGTGCCGATCCCGGCATCTTTTAATTTTCGATAGTTCTCAACCGTAGTGGCGGCGATGTTGACGTTGACTCTGCGGATATCCCCGTTTTTGTGATGAACAGAGTAAATGGTGTCAATGCATTCCAGAATATATTCGATTGGATTGTTCACCGGATCTTCCCCGGCTTCGATGGCAAGCCGTTTATGTCCCATGTCCTGTAAGGCAATCACCTCTCTGCGGATTTCTTCCTGAGTCAGTTTTTTTCTGGGCATGTGGTTATTTTTAGTGTGGTAAGGGCAGTAGACACAGCCATTAACGCAGTAATTCGAGAGATAAAGAGGGGCGAACATCACGATTCGATTGCCGTAAAAATCTTTTTTGATCTGTTCAGCCAAAGTATAAATCTCGTGATTTAACTGATCATCCTCACACATAAGAAGAACAGAGGCATCTCTGTGGGAAAGGCCTTTGCGTTGTTTTGCTTTTTCTAAAATCTGCAAGATCAGTTCTTTGTCGTTTTTATGAAGTTCGCTGTAAGCTAAAGTGTCCATGATTTCATTGTGATCAATGAATTCGTCTGCATTTAAGGAATGTGGATTATACATGTTGTCGCCTCGTTTCCAGGATAGATTTTAAATTATTATAAATTAGTATCTATTCAGCAGGGCTGAACAGATATGCAACAGGCATGGTGCTGACGCACATTCCAGTATGCCTGTTGCATC
>CAJOPP010000067.1 GCA_905236365.1 uncultured Lachnospiraceae bacterium | reverse complement strand
TGGTATTATGGGACGAAGATTGAATATCGCACTATGTATAGGAATGCTGGATACGGAGTTTTCCGATGCTATTTGTGAAGGGGCATTGATGGCCGCAAAAAAAATAGATGCCAATCTTTTTGTTTTGCCGGCAGGAATTATTAATGTTAAAAATAAACCCAGTGAAGAAGAATTGCTGCGTTATCTTTATCAGTATAATGTTCTTTACAGTTGCCCGAAGTCGCAGTCTTTTGATGCTGTTATTTTGGAATATGGAGTGATCACTTCCCTGTTAGAGCCGGAAAAGAAAAAGGAATTCCTAAAGGATTTTGGCGATATCCCTATTTTACTTATGGTTGGTTCCGAGGAAGGATATCATAGTATCACGCTTGACAATAAGGCGGGAATCAAGCAGGCGGTTCATCATCTGGTAGAGATTCATGACTGTAAAAAAATAGGTTTTGTCAGTGGACCTAAGACGAATCAGGATGCAATTGAACGTTTAGAAGCATTTAAGGAAGCGGTGAAGCAATATGGATTGGATGATTCGGAGAATCTGATCGCATATGGAGATTTCACTGAGTTTTATCCGGAAGTCACAGAAGAGCTTATAAAAGCGAATCCGGATATAGAAGCAATAGTGTATGCCAATGATCAGATGGCAGTAAGCGGATATACGGCTTTACGGAATATGAACTTAGAGCCGGGAAAAGATGTGCTGATCACCGGATTTGATGATTCACGTTTTTCCATCATGATGGATCCGCATTTTACATCTGTCAGGGCGGATACCAAGGAAGTTGCCTATCGGGCTGTGTTGGCATGCCCGGATCTGGTTGCGGGAAAGTATGTGGATGAGCAGATTGCGTCCAGATTAGTGGTCAGAGAATCCTGCGGATGCAATAGTGTGAATATTGCGAAACGAATCACTGAGAATATGCGAAAACTCCGGAAAGAGGAGTTTATCACCTACTTCGCCGAAGAAATGGTAGAAGAATATTTTAATATTTTCTACGATCAATCGGAGAAGGCTAGTGCGACAGATGTTCTCAAGCATTATTTTGAATATTACTTTGGCATGGTGCAGCCTGATGGTACATTGAGGCTGCAGGAGGAAGAATTAGAGGCGGAATATGGTAAATATACTCAGTTGAATGAGAGAGGGTATATTAGCTTGGAGACTCTTTTCCTGATTGACCAGATCTTATATCGGTATGTCAGCGATAACGTCAAGGATGCACACCAATGTTTGGCGCTCATGGAAAAGATCACAATCATGAGAGAGAATTTATCAAGCAATGTCAGAACCAGAAAGCTGTTAACAAGTGAGCAGGGTAAGACGTATGAAAAATTGCTGGGGAATATTACCAGAGATATGCTGCAACAGCAATTTCATGATGAGTCAAAACGATATGAGACAGTTATATTGAAGCTTCAGAGAATGGGATATGCATCCAGTTATATTTTTATTTATGAGAACGGTATAGTCAATACCGGTCAGAGTAAATGGGATATGCCCGAAAAGTTGTATGTAAAAGGATATCACAATCTGGAAACCGTTAAATTGTATTCGGATTTTGAATGCGAAGCGAGATTCGACGAGATATTTTCAGATAAATATATGCCCACGGATCGACGCTTTGATATGCTGGTATTGCCACTATTTTCAAATGAAGTTCAGTACGGTCTGTTACTCATAGAAACAGAACTGGATTCATTCAGCTATGCACAGCAGGTTGCAAGCCAGGTTAGTGTATCTATGGAGGCTATCAGTATTATTAGGGAGCAGAACGAGATTAAGAAGGAGTTAGAGGCCAGTCTTGCCAAGTCTGTTGAGACGAATAAAGTTCTTGATCAGATGAGTCGCTTAGACCCTATGACCGGCGTGACCAACCGCAGAGGCTTCTTCCAGACTATCCAGTCGATTATCAGTGATAAAAACTATTATGGCAAAAAAGCAGTAGCTGTTTATGCGGATATGGATAATCTGAAGATCGTTAATGATGAGTTCGGACATGACGATGGAGATTTTGCAATTAAGACGATTGCCAGAGTGCTTTCCGAATCTTTCCGCAGTTCAGATGTGGTAGGAAGAATGGGCGGAGATGAGTTCGCGGCATTCGCTATTGTTAATCAGGAAAATTTCCCGCAGAAGATCAAGGACAGGATTCAGGCATCTATGAAGGAGTTTAATGATCACTGCGATAAGCCATACTATGTGAATATCAGTATCGGCGTTTATGAGTTTGTCATTGACGAAACGGTTAATATTGACCAGATATTTAATAGAGCAGATGCGGAGCTGTACATCGAAAAGAAAGAAAAGAAGAAACGGATCCGTGTTTGCAAGGAAACGGATAGAAGGTAAAAGAGATAGAGGAGACAAGGGACGGACCTTTGTCTCCTCTTGACGCGTTTGTCATCTAGCTGTAAAATAAGTGTTTGAGAGGATGAACAAATGATAAAATATTTGAAGCAAAAATGGAAGAAAATCGATACGGTATTAATGGTGGTATATTTGATCCTGTTGCTGGTCACTGTAGGAGTGGCATGGTGGTATGGCGATGGACTCAAGGAGGAAGTGATTACGGAATTCTGGTCCGGTAAGGCCACTTCCCAAATGATATATATACCTCTTGAAGAAGGAGAAATCATACAGCAGATCACGCCCCGGAGGGGAACACTGGAGAAATTTATCCTCCAATTTGACAACTATTCGCCCGAGGATGATGCCATCATGCATGTCACACTACAGGATGAAGACGGACAGATTTATTACGATTATTCTGTCCCGACCCAGTATATTAAAGGAACGATTTTCAGCCTTGTAGGTACACCTGAGGAGCCGTTAAAACAGGGAGAAAAATATTATTTTCATGTTGCTCTTGAAGGAGAAGCGCTGAGCCATGTGACTGTGCGT
>CAJOPP010000066.1 GCA_905236365.1 uncultured Lachnospiraceae bacterium | reverse complement strand
CGGCGTTTGCAGATAGCCCTACATGGTAAAACATATAGCATATCCGGCAACTGTGTATTGGCAAATTCTTAAGTAAATGACATTGCGAGTGAACTGTAACGAGGCCGATGCATGTAGAGTGCATCGGTTCTTTTACGTCTTGCATTTCTTGAAATGATGTAATATCATAAGTATTTGTGCACGGAACATAATTTGTATGCAGTTTTACACATTCATTTTTCAGTGTGGAATGAGCAACAGAGATGATCAAAGAGTAGTAACGGTATACAGATGATAATTGTTCGTGAAGTAAGTATAAGTAAGAAGGTGTACATTTTGATACAAACAAAAAAAGAAGTAGATATGCTGCATGGATCTTTAGTGGATAAACTGATTTTCTTTGCATTACCTCTTGCAGCAAGTAGTATATTACAACAGTTGTTTAATTCGGCAGATGTAGCTGTGGTGGGAAAGTTTGCGGGAAGCGAAGCATTGGCAGCAGTGGGGGCAAACGGTCCTGTGATTAATCTGTTTGTGAATTTTTTTGTCGGGCTTTCCATTGGAACCAATGTTGTATTATCATCTTTTTTGGGTAGAAAAGAAGAGAAGCAAGCGAAGAAGACGGTTCATACATCGATTCTTTTGGCATTGACATGTGGCATTATTATGATGATGGTTGGCATTTGTCTTGCAGAGCACATTCTGGTTGCTATGGCAACCCCATTGGATATTTTGAAGCTGTCAGAGCGTTATCTTCGAATTTATTTTCTTGGTATGCCGTTTATTATGTTATATAATTTTGAAGCGGCGATTCTTCGAAGTAAAGGGGATACGAAGCGACCGCTTCTTGCATTGCTGATAGCCGGCATTATAAATGTGATATTAAATCTGATTTTTGTGGTAGGATTCCATATGAGCGTGGAGGGTGTGGCGATTGCAACGGTAATCTCTAATATTACCAGCTCATCCTTGTTGTTTTACGTGTTACTCCATGAGATCGGGGCACTGAAATTGGAGAGAAAAGAGTTGTGTTTTACAGGTCGGATAGTGAAGAAAATAGCACAAATTGGAATTCCTTCTGCATTTCAGGCAACTTTGTATTCCATTTCGAATGTGTTGATTCAGAAAGCAATGAATGGTCTGGGCTCTACGGCAGTGGCAGCCAATGCTGCTGCATTGAATTATGAATATTTTGCATATTTTCTGTTAAGTGCATTTAGTCAGGCTTGTGTTACGTTCATCAGTCAGAATTATGCAGTGGGAAATAAGCGACGTTGCAGGAAGGTGGTAAGATATTGTTGGATTCTGGCAGCTATATCGGAAATAGTAATGTGCGGTATCTTTATCGCATTCGCACATCCGTTTGCAGCACTATTTACGAATGATCCGGCAGTGACGGAACTGGCAGTAATCCGTATGGTGTATGTTCTAAGTTTTGAGGTGTTCAATATGACGCCGGAAGTGTTGTCTGGAGGTATGCGTGGACTTGGATATTCCTTTGTACCGGCAATGATTTGTGTGATTGGTATTTGTGGGTTCCGGATTTTGTGGATCTGTCTTGTGTTTCAAAAGGTACATACATATCAGCGTTTGATCATCGTTTATCCGGTCAGCTGGGTCCTTACATCATCAGCGGTTTTTATAGCATATCTGGTGGTGCGAAGACGCTGTATTTCCGTGCAGTCAGACTGATTTCTTAATTCTTTAAAGAGTATTTCCTGAAATGATTAGGAAATGATGAATCGTCTTTTGTTACAATTGCTTTTCACTCTTTCCGTAGAGGTAAATTGAGAATGCCAGAACACAAAGTGACGGATAATATGTACCCATGCACAGATGGGATGTTATTTTAGAACAATCAGTGAATTTGGAAAGGCACAACATCAGATCGGAAAAGAAAAACAATATACTTCCGATTGCTATGCCTGCAGCATAAATATTTTTTAAAGATAGAAGATTACCCAGGGCCTTTCCAAGCATATTGCAAATTATGAATGCATATATAAGGCATACGATTTTTAAAACCGGGGATGAAAAATTAAGCCGTGGAAAGAATAACAAAAAGCCGACTACGACTATATACAGTATTGCACTTATGCACACATCCTCTTTTCTGTATTTTTTCAATCTTTGATAGGAAAAGAGAAAAAATACATGTCCGAGAGCAAAGATTGCTGCACCTGCTATAAAATTATATACGATGAATATATCACCCAGCATTGCACAAATGAATCCTGTTAAAATAAGAATACAAAATCGCTTATCAATCCCGTTCATTTTAAATACATACATGACATTTGCCAATCCCATTAGGACAAATCCTGTACTACATGCACATTTTAACGGAAATGCAAATCCATTCTTTTGGTAGAAAAAATTCAATATTGATATAACAATAAAAAAAGCTAAATTAACGAATACAATAATATTTCCTGATTTTTTCATATAATTTCTCCATAAATAAACGTATGTTAATAATATTTTTCATAAAGTCCCCAAAGCAGGATAAAACAATCTATAAGAAATCTTGAGCTTATATATTGTTTTACTCTTTATTTTGACTTTGGAAGGAATGATACAAAACCTATTGTTATATTTTACTAAAGACCATACAAATATGCAATAGTTTTGTCTTATCCTTTAGCTATCTTCAAACAAAAAGTTACTGTTCAGACGCAACGTCCGGCTTAAGTAAATGACATTGCGAGTGAACTGTAACAACAAAAATTGTATTGTGTATTTCGGCTGATTATGTTAAACTAGCTAAATGGTATTCATGTTATATAAAAAGAGAATACCGTTGGGGAGCTTGTGGGCAGGCTGAGAGGAAGTCATCAACTTCGACCCGGAACCTGATTTAGGTAATGCTAACGTAGGGATTGATTGTATACGGGTTATGGTATTATGACATTAGGGGTTTTCTGGGTATGCAGAGAGCCCTTTTATACTATGAAGCGGTGAAATATGCTAAATGAGCAGGCTGTTTACAAGGTGATTTTTTACGATATTTTATAACTACTGGGGTTTCCCATATTGGAAATAAAAAGGAAAGGTAGAGGAAAAATGGATTACACAACACAGATGGATGCTGCCAGAAAGGGCATTCTTACAAAAGAGATGGAGACGGTAGCAGAATATGAGAACATTCCGGCAGAGGAAATCAGGGATCTTGTCGCAAAGGGACAAGTGGCAATTCCTGCCAATAAGAAGCATACTTGTCTAAAACCTTTTGGAATAGGTACAAAACTCAAAACAAAGATCAATGTGAATCTTGGAACATCAAAAGATTGTCTGAATCTGGATGTGGAGATGGAAAAAGTAAATGAAGCAGTGCGGATGGGAGCAGAGGCGATTATGGATCTGAGTTCCTTTGGAGATACGCAGAAGTTCAGAAGAAAATTGACTGGAGAGTGCAGTGCAATTATTGGAACGGTACCGATTTATGATGCTGTGGTATATTATAACAAGGCACTGAAATCAATCACCGCAAGAGAATGGATTGATATTGTAAGAATGCATGCAGAGGACGGCGTTGATTTTATGACGATCCATTGTGGAATCAACCGTGCAACAGCAGAGCGTTTCAAGAATTCCAAGCGTCTGATGAACATTGTTTCCCGGGGCGGTTCGATTATTTTTGCATGGATGGAGCTTACCGGAAATGAAAACCCATTTTATGAATATTACGATGAAATCCTGGATATCTGTAATGAGTATGACGTTACATTAAGCCTTGGTGATGCCTGCCGTCCGGGGTGCATTGAGGATGCCGGGGATATCTCCCAGATTGAAGAACTGGTGACATTAGGAGAATTGACACAGCGGGCTTGGGACAGAAATGTACAGGTGATCATTGAGGGACCGGGACATATGCCGCTCAATCAGATTCGTTCTAATATGGAGATTCAGCAGACAATCTGTAAAGGAGCACCGTTTTATGTGTTAGGTCCTTTGGTAACAGATGTTGCTCCGGGCTATGATCATATTACTTCGGCAATCGGAGGCGCAATCGCTGCTACTTATGGAGCGTCCTTTTTGTGCTATGTAACACCGGCAGAACATTTGCGGCTTCCAACAGTATCCGATGTAAAGGAAGGGATTATTGCGTCAAAGATCGCAGCTCATGCGGCGGACATTGCAAAAGGAATTCCGGGAGCAAAAGATTGGGATTACCAGATGGGAGAAGCAAGAAGACAACTTGACTGGGAGCGTCAGTTCGATCTGGCTATTGACAGTGAAAAAGCAAGAGCTTATCGGGCAGAATCAAATCCGGAGTGTGAGGATACCTGTACCATGTGCGGTAAGATGTGCTCCGTACGTAACATCAACAAGATACTACGCGGCGAGGATGTTGATATTATGGATTAAGCCAAGCCATGCATGTGCAGAAAAGGAAGTATGCGTTGTAAGTTTACTTACATAAGCATACTTCCTTTTCTGCACATATAGGGCGCAGCCCGGCATCGAGATGAAGCGAAGCGGAATCGAGAT